>JAYVUQ010001001.1:0-4675 GCA_043787785.1 Bryobacteraceae bacterium | reverse complement strand
CCACAGCTCTTCTTTTTCGGCGCCATGGGCATAGACGGCGTCGTCGTGGAGATGTTGGCCGAAGAGGTCGCGCACCAGTTGGTCGTTGCGCTTGCCGTGCATACGCTTGGCGGCGGCTTCGGGGGGCAGTCCATGGCGGGTGAGGTGAGCTTCCCAGGCTTTGGTGTGCAGGGGCATAGAGTCGACAATGACGCCATCCATGTCAAACAAAAGGGCGAGCGAGGGATGGGCGAGGGCGCGCCGGGAAGAGGAGGGTACAAGTGTCAAACCTCAAGTCTAACAAAAGGCTAAATTTGAGGCTGCTGTGCGATAATTCGAGTCAGCTAACCCCATGGACCTTTTCGAAGAAATTGCCCGCATCCGGCGCACGGGACAGAAATGCGCTTTGGCGACGATTGTGCAAGTGAATGGCTCGATTCCGAGCTATGAAAGCGCGAAGCTGCTGGTGCGGGAAGATGGGTCAATCATGGGGACCGTGGGCGGCGGCTGTGTGGAAGCCGAAGTGTGGAACGCGGCGCGGGAAGTGATGGAGACGGAAAAGCCCAAGCACCTGACGTTTTCGCTGGGGCAGGACGCGGCTTACGACAATGGCCTGATTTGCGGGGGACAACTGAACGTGTTCGTGGAGCCGATTCTGCCGCAACCGAACGCGCTGATCTTTGGCGCCGGACATGTGTCGAAGAGCCTGGCGCAGGTTTCACAATTGGCGGGCTTTCGGGTAAGCGTGATTGACGACCGGGAGCAGTTTGCGAATCGCGAACGCTTTCCGGACGCCGAGGACGTCTTTGCCGACGAATACGAGACCGTCTTTCCGAAGCTGAACATTAATGCCAATAGCTATGTGATTATCGTGACGCGCGGCCATCGGGACGACATGCGGGTGCTGCGCTGGGCGGTGGGTACGAATGCGAAGTACATTGCCATGATCGGCAGCAAGCGCAAGACGATCGCCATTGTGAAGGAATTGGAAAACGAGGGCTTTTCGCGCGAACGATTTACGCGGATTCATGCGCCGATGGGCCTGGAGATTGGCGCGATAACGCCCGAGGAAATCGCCGTCTCGGTGGTGGCCGAGATGATCGCCGCGCGCCGCCAGCCGGATTCGGATTGGAAGGCGCTTTCGAAATCTCTGTTTGGCAATGAACAGTCGCGGGCCTTATTGAAGTGAGACCGGCGGCGATCCTGCTGGCGGGCGGCGCATCGACGCGCATGGGCCGGCCAAAGGCCCTGCTGCCGATCGGCGAAGAGACCTTCCTGGGCCGGCTGATTGGCATTTACTCTGCTTACTGTGCGCCGGTGATTGTGGTGCTGGGCCACTCGGCCGACGTCATTCGCGGCGGCATCGCGGCGGAGGCGACTTGGGTGCGCAATCCGCAGCCGGAGCGAGGCCAGTTCAGTTCGCTGCAAACGGGCCTGCGCGCCTTGCCCCCCAGCGTCGACTGCCTCTTTCAGCCGATCGACTATCCGGCCGTCAGCGCGGCCACGGTGGAACTGCTGGCGGTGACGGCGGGCGAGTTAGTGATTCCGCGCTACCAGGGCGAACGAGGGCACCCGGTGCGCCTTTCGCCGGTGGTGATTGCGGAACTGTTGGCGTTACCGCCGACGGGGCAGGCGCGCGATGTGATCCGGCGTCACTATCCGGCCGCCACCTTCCTGGACGTGCCCGACGCCGGCACCGTCACCGATATCGATACCCCCGAGGACTTTGCCCGATGGATCGCCTAGTCGGTCTGCTGCGGCGGTACCGGCGGCAGATGCTTTGGCTGGGGCTAGGCATCGTGTTGTGGCGTGTCTACCAGGCGGAGTTCTGGCAGGCCAACCGCTTTCGCGAACCGATCCGGGCGGCGATTGAACGAGCCTTGGGCCGGCGGGTCGAGGTGCAGGGCGACCTAGCGTATAGCTTTCTGAAGGGCCCGGGCTTTGTCGTCGAAAAGGTGATCGTCCACGAGGATCCGGCCCATGGGTTGGAGCCCTTCGCCTACGTCAGCAGTATCGAAGCGCGGCTGAACCTGCTGCGGTTGGTAACTGGCCATGTGGAATTTGGCACCCTGCGTCTGGACGAGCCGAGCCTGAACTTGTCGCGCCAAGTGGACCAAGGAGCTAACCTGACGCCGTTGATTTTGCGAGCCCTGACGCCGCGTTCCGAATCCGCCATCCCCGATGTGCAAGTCCGCAACGGGCGTGTGAACTTTGTCTTCAACCGTCGCAAGAGCGTCTTCTACCTGACGGGGGTGGACCTGGACCTGACGCCGGTCGACCGCACCAGCTTCCGCGTGCGCTTCGAAGGCGAACCGGCCCGGACCGACCGGCGCGCGCTCGGTTTTGGCCGGTTCGTGGCCACCGGCAACCTGCGCTTCCCGGCTGGCGCTGAGCCGGAAGTTGACCTGAGCCTGGACCTGGACCGCACCTCCGCCGCTGAGGTGGCTACCCTCTTCGAGCGCCGTGCGAATAACCTCACCGGACGCATCAGTACCGAGGCCCGTCTGCGCGGCCCCATTTCAGCCATTGCTATCACCGGCAAGCTGACCTTGGAGCCCACACGCCGCGAACTCAATCCGCTGCGCTCCGCCGGTTTGCCCCTGGCTTATCGCGGCAGGCTTGACCTGCGCGGCCAGACGCTTTCGCTCGATGCCTTGGCGGCCGACAATCCAAAGTTTCCCGCGCTCGCCCTGCGTTTCCGGTCCCGTGAGATTCTGCGGGATCCACGCTGGGGCGCTCTTTTTACTTTGCATCAGCAGGAGATTCAGCCGGTGGTCGGTTTCTTGCGGAGCTTTGGCTACGATCTGCCGGAGCCTGCGAATTTCGGAGGCACGGTCTCTGGCGTCTTTGGCTTGTCCATGGCCGGCTATCAGGGTATTGCCGCCTATGAGCGGCCAGCGGTGCCGGACCAGGCGGACTCACCGGCCATTTCCCCGGCGGTCTCGAGAGCGGGCCTGTTGGTGGATGGGCGTCGGATGGTTTTTGAGACCGCCTTCCGGGATCTGCGCGTATCGGACTTCCGTAGTTCGTTCACTAGCCTGTTCGGCGACTGGGCTCCCGGTTTTTTGAGTGAGATTTCAAAGGGCGACTTGACCGGCAACCTGCGATTCGACCTGAATGGCGAGCAAGGGTCCTGGTCGGGCAACTTCCGGACGACGCCGCAACTAAGTCTCACCGGGATGGCTGCGCCGATAGAGGCCGAGGCCATTGCGGTGGAGTTGTCAGCCGGACGGATGACCGTGCCTCAGTTTCATGGCCAGGTGGGGGCGCTCGCCTTTGAGGCGAGCTACCGTTACGAGCCCGGGGTGGAGATTCCGCACTTGTTCAGCCTGACGGTGCCGCTGCTCGATGTGGCGGAGGCGCAGCGGTTGTTTGCGCCGACGCTGTCGCGCCAAAATGCGGTGGCGCGGACGCTCGGTTTGCCGAATGGGGTGCCCGATTGGCTCGGAAGGCGGAGTGCCGAAGGTACGGTGCGGGCGACGAGCCTGATTTGGAATGGTAAAACGTATCCCAATGCGCGGGCACGGGTCAGGTGGCGGGGGGCGATTGTAGAAATTGACAACATTGAGTTGGCATCCAGCCGCGGATCCGTCAAAATGGACCTTAGTGGAGGGGCTCCGGTCTATGAGGTAACCGGGAATCTTCCGCGAGAAGACTAAATAATTCACCTTAGGTCTGTACTGCCGCCGCCTCTCGTACGATATACATAGCGATGTCTGCTCACGATCCAATTCTCCGTACTCTTGCCGAAGCAAAGACTTCCGCGCGCGACCAGATCCAGGCCGCCTGGCAGTTGCAGGTAGATCGCGTTCAGGAGACGCTCGCAACGGGCTGGCTCCAAAATCTCGAGCGTATTTTTGACGACCGTTTTGGCGAGATTCAGAGTCAACTGCAGGTTGAGCTGGATCGGGTAGAGCGGGAACGTGGAGCGAAAGAAAAGGCGGCGCTGGAGAGCGCGCGTCTCGAAATCGCCAGCCTTGAGCAAGAAGGCCGCGAAGTGTGGCGGGAGCGGGTGGAGGAACTCGAGAGTTCGCTGGACGCGGCACTTTTCGACCGGCGCACGGCCCTCGATGCCCGCGAAGAGTTGCAAAAGCAACACGAAGAAGTCTTGTCGGGGCAGGCGGCGATCGCCGGCGCGATGGCCGACAAAGACACTTACCTGGCGCAGGCCCTAACCGAGCAGAAGACACAGTTTGTCGCCGCACTGGAGTCGCGTGAGGCGGAATATCAAGCCGCGCTCGAATCGAAGAACAAGGAACTTGAAGAGGCGCTGGGTGCGCGAGAGAGCGAGTTCAGCCACAAATATGAGCAGGTTGCCTTGCGCGCTCGTGACGCGATCACGGCGGCGGGCCGGTCGGCGAGCCGGGAATTGAGCGAGCGAGTGAACCAGGCTGCCCGGCGCCTGAATCAGGCCGAGACTATTGAGCAATGGCGTTCGGCGCTGCTGGATGGCGCGATGCCGTTCTCTCAGGTGGCGATGGTCTTCCGCGTGGCTGGCAAGCAGGCGGTGCTTGAAAGCGCCCGTGGCGTTGAAGTGAGCGAGTGCGAGGTGGAGCTGCAACTGGCCCCGGCCCTCGAAAACGCGGTGGAATCGAAGGATACGGTGGTAGCCGTCCGCACCAGTAGCGAGTTTTCAGAGACGATTGCCAGCCTGATTCCTGGCACGATGGGCGCCAAAGTGTATCTGTTCCCGATC
>JAYVUQ010001000.1:0-3738 GCA_043787785.1 Bryobacteraceae bacterium | reverse complement strand
TTGGCAAAGTCGGCCATGTCTTTTAGGAAGACGGTGGTCTTCAGCACGCGGTCCATGGAGGAGCCGCAGGCCACCAGCACGGCCAGCAGATTCTGGAAGACACGCTCGGTTTGGGCGCTGATGTCACCTTCCACGGTGGTGCCGGTGGCGGGGTCCAGCGGAATTTGCCCGCTGAGGTAGGCGATCCCCCGGTGGACGATGGCTTGCGAATAAGGGCCGATGGCGGCGGGAGCATGTTGGGTGATGACTTTGTGTTTCATAGGTTTTTCAACTGGGTGGTGGATTTAGTTGGAGTGAGCCGGTGAGTTCGGTGACGCGGTTCACTTTTTCTTCGATGCAGAATTGTTCGAGCTCGCGCATGATGCGCAGGGGCGAAGTGGGGTCCCAGAAGCTAGCCGTGCCCACTTCGACGGCGGTGGCTCCGGCAATCATGAATTCGGCGGCGTCGATGCCCGTGGCGATGCCGCCGAGGCCGACGACCGGGATCCGGACGGCGCGATAGACTTCGTGGACCATGCGGAGGGCGATCGGCTTGATGGCTGGCCCGGAGAGACCGCCGAAGTTATTGCCGATGCGGGGGCGGCGGGTACGGGCGTCGATGGCGAGCGAAATGAAAGTGTTTACGAGGCTGATGGCGTCGGCGCCGCTGTCTTGAGCGACCAGCGCGAGCGGGGCGATTTGGGCGACGTTGGGCGACAGCTTGACGATGAGCGGGCGCCGGGAAACACGGCGCACGCGGCTGACGAGGTCGCCGAGCAGGGCCGGATCGTTCGAGAAGAAGACGCCGCCGTGTTTGGTATTGGGACAACTGACGTTGAGTTCGTAGCCGGCCAGGCCTTCGGCGTCTTCCAAAACGCGAACGACCTCTTCGTAGTCTTCGAGAGCGTAGCCGAAGACGTTGGCAATGATGGGGGTTTGGTACTGGCGCAGAGTGGGTAGCTTTTGGGCGACGAAGGCGCGGACGCCGATGTTTTGGAGGCCGACGGAATTGATCATACCGCTTTCGGTTTCCCAGAGGCGGGGCGCGGGGTTGCCGTTCATCGGCTCGCGGCTGAGGCCTTTGACGACGATGGCGCCGAGCTGGTTGAGGTCGAAGATGGGGGCGAGTTCGACGCCATAGGCGAAGGTGCCTGAGGCGGCGATGACGGGGTTGCGGAGGGGAATGCCGCAGAGTTGGAGCTGGAGACGGGAAGACAAAGCCGGTTATGGGCCAGTCTAGCATTGTGGGGTTGGCTTAGCATGGTAAGGCTGAACTACTACACACGTTTTAAGGTGGTCCTAAGGCGAGGTCCTTATAGGCGGATCTCAGGGGACTTCCGAATTACTATTTGTATGCGTCTCATTCTGACTTCCAATCCCGAGGCTTCGCTGGCCGCGGGTAAACGTCCCCGGTTGCCCGGGGGCTCACTGGCGTCTAAATTCGCCATCTTCTCGGCTTTACTGGTCTTCTGGGTGGTGGCCACCCTGTTGGCCTACGATCTGCGCCAGGAGAACTTCGATTCGAAGAAGGCGACGATGGTGTTTGTGATTGTGGTGATTGTGGCGGGCGCGATTGGGCGGTTCACCATCCGGTTGTTGGTGCGGCCGTTGCGCTCGTTGCGCGAAGGCATTCTGAAGGTGCAACAGGGAGAGCTCGAACCCATTGAGGTGTATAAGACCGACGATGAAATCGAGTATGTGGGCCATTGTTTCAACGAAATGATCGGGACTTTGAAGGAATCGAAGAACGAGCTTCGGGCGCACAACGATGAGCTCGAGAATCGCATCAAACAGCGCACTTCGGCCCTCGAAGAGGCGATGGAAAGCGCGGTGCGCGCAAGCGCGACGAAAAGCGAATTTCTGGCCAACATGTCGCATGAGTTGCGGACGCCGATGAACGGCATCATTGGCATGATCGACCTGGTGCTGGACTCCGGGCTGAGCCCCGAGCAGCGGGATGAGCTCGAAACGGCGCAGCGATGCGCGCACTCCTTGCTGGCGCTGCTGAATGACATTCTGGACCTCTCGAAGATTGAGGCCGGCAAGTTGAGCCTGGAGCGCATTCCCTTCGATCTGCGCTTTGTGGTGGAAGATTGCGTCCGTTCGCAGCAGGTGCGGGCGCGGCAAAAAGGCTTGCAGATGATTACGCTGATTGCCGATACGGTGCCGGCGCAGATCATTGGCGACCCGGTGCGGCTGCGGCAGGTGCTGGCGAATTTGATTTCGAACGCCATCAAATTTACGGAAAAAGGCCGGGTGGAAGTGTCGCTGGAGGCGCGGCCGGCGGAGGGTGTGCCGACCAGCACGGAACTGAAGTTCATCGTGAAGGACACCGGCATCGGCATACCGACCGACAAGCTGAATGATATTTTTGAGAAGTTCACGCAAGCCGATGGCAGTATCAATCGCCGTTATGGCGGCACGGGGCTGGGCCTCACCATTACCCGGAAATTGACAGAAATGTTTCGGGGCAAGGTTTGGCTCGAGAGCGAAGTGGGTGTCGGCAGCACGTTCTACGCGACGCTATTGCTGGAGCGGTCGAATGCCGCGCGCGAGCCGTTGGCGGGCGATCCGGAGCACTCGGGAGACTGGGCGACGTCGGCGCACCGGACGCGGCGGCACATTCTGGTGGTGGAAGACAATCTCGTCAATCAGAAAGTCGTCGTGACCACCTTGTATAAGCGCGGCTATCAGATTGAGGTGGCTTCGAATGGCTTGGTGGCGCTGGATCTTTTGGCGAAGGCGCGCGCGGAGAACAACCGGTTCGATCTGGTGCTGATGGATGTGCAGATGCCGGTGATGGATGGGCTCGAGACCACCAAGAAGATCCGGGCGAATGCCGAATGGGCGACGTTGCCGATTGTCGCGATGACGGCGCACGCCATGAGTGGCGACAAAGAGCGTTGCCTGGATGCGGGCATGAATGGGTATGTGTCCAAGCCGGTGCAGCCGGTGTCCTTGGTGCAGACGATTGAGCGGTTCCTGAATCATGAGCCCGAAGAAGATCTGTTGGAAGACGCGACGCTGCCAACGGAAGATTTGCAGTTGCTGGACCGCAAGCAGGCGGCGCGCGAGATGGACCACGACCCCGAACTGGTGAGCACGATGATTGCGCTTTTCCTGCAATTGGCACCCGAGCGGATGGAGAAGCTGAATGCGGCGGCGAACCACCACGACTACATTACGCTGAGCCGCGAAGCGTACCGGCTGCGCAGCGCGGCGGAACGGATTGCCGCCCGCTCGGTGGTGGATTCGGCGCGGAATATCGAAGAGGCCGCCAAGCATGGGGATATCGATTTGGCGCAGGGGAGTCTGCTGGCTCTGAATAGCGAGATTGAGCGGCTCAACCGGCATCACGTTGCACACCGCGCTCCGCGCTAACCTTAGGGCATGCGCCCACTGATCATCGGCCTTTTGGTTGTCCTTACCCTGAGCGGCCAGACCGCGCCTGAATTATTTGAGCAGAAACTGCTGGCGCGCCTGCGAGCGCTCGACAACCAACTGGATGGCGTATTGGGGGTGGCGGTGATCGACCTCAGCACCGGCCAGACATTTTCCCTGCACGGCGATACCATCTTTCCGCAAGCCAGTTCCATCAAGATTCCGATCATGGCTGAGATGTACCGCGCGGAGCGGGCGGGTGAGTTCAGCTTCAGCGATGCGGTGACGCTGAAGCCCAACGCTTACGTGGGCGGGTCGGGCGAGCTGCAGAAGGGGTTGCTGCAGGGCGCGGTGAAAACCACCATCGGGAAACTGGTT
>JAYVUQ010000999.1:0-3206 GCA_043787785.1 Bryobacteraceae bacterium | reverse complement strand
GCAGGGGAAGTTTCCGCTGCAGAGCGTGTCGGCCGGTGGCAGTTGGCGCGAGAGCTTCTGGATTCGTCCTTCCGGTTTCTAACGTTTACAATTAGTGGCGCTACACGCGGGCTTACATTCGGGTTTATCTAAACTAAGGCCGGGCAATGGCCGATATGGTTATAGAAGCGTGAATGTGCCCAACGGCTGATGCCGTGAGCTAGGTGCCATGCTCGTCACTTAAGGGACATCCAGCCGTAAAAGCCGTGAGCGGGCCCTGCGCTTACCGGCGCTACCAAGCAAGCAGCATGGCCCGCTCACGGCTTTTACGGCTGGAGGGATGGGACACCAAATGTTCCTAAGTGACGAGTATTGCAAAGGGCTAGGCGAGGGAGACTGTGCTTGTTCTATCAGATATTGGTTACGTCCTTTATCCTGGCATCCACGCTAGTGGCCCAGATCGAGATTCCGCCGGAATTTTCGGAAGGTGCGGTGGTGCGGAAGTCTTGGAAGAACAAGAGTGCGGCAACGAAGCCGCTCTGGGTATCGCTAGCGGGCAAGCGGGTGTTGGGCAACCGGGCGCATGTGGTGGTAGAGGTGCCGGACCGTTCTGCAACGCCGGCCGGCTTGCGTTTACTGGAACCCTTGGGCGACGGGTACTATGTGGCTGGGCTGGATCTCACTTCCACGCTGGGCGTGGAGTTGCTGGCGGGCGGGAGCCAGGCGAAGGTGATGGCGCTGGAGCCGGAAGACAAGCTGGACGCCTCCCTGCTCTCGAGCGATCGGTTGCCCAAATGGGCGGCGGACGAAAGTAACGGCGAAACGGTGCGGGCGGAAATGATGCTCTCCTATCACGCCGACGTGGACGTGGAAGAGGCGCGGCGCGAGCTGCGCCAGCTGGGTGTCAACATTTTGGAGGATTCGCCTTATTTTCAGCATTTCGAAGTGCGGGTGACTCCGGCGCAGCTGCGGCAGCTGAGCCACGCCGATTGGGTGCAGTTTCTGGAGCCTTCACCGCCGCCGCCGCAGACGAAAAACAATGCGATTTCCGCCCAAGTGATTGGGAGCAATCAATTGCAAGCCGATCCGTTTTCGCTCACCGGTCGCGACGTGAACATTGGGATCTTTGACGGCGGCAGCGTGGCGGCGCATACCGAGTTTGCCGATCGTCTCACCAACGTGGACCGGGCGACGGTGAGCTTTCATTCAACGCACGTAGCCGGCACGATGGTGGCGGCCGGCAACGACCCGAAGCTGAAGGGGATGGCTCCTGCGGCCAAGCTTTTCAGTTGGACTTTTCAGAACGTGCCCACCAAGATGGAGCGCGGAATCGCCGACCAAGGCATCGTGGCAGCGAATAACTCCTGGGGCGAGGGCTATTCAGCGGCGAGCGGCAATTGTGGCCGCTACGGAACCTACGGAACAATGGAACGCGATTACGACCGGCTGGTGCGCGAGAAGAATCTGACGATCGTATTTGCCGCGGGCAATGACCGCGATTACCCGGACTGTACGGTTCTGCCGCGGGCGGGCTTTTACACGATTGGGCGGCCATCGACGGCGAAGAATATTCTCACCGTGGGCGCGGTGGAGGAAAAGTTTGCGGCGGCCGATTTTTCGAGCGCCGGCCCCATGCGGGATAACCGCATCAAGCCCGATATCGTGGCGATGGGTGTCAACGTCATCTCCACGTTTCAGACCAATCGCTCGCAGCCGTTGAGCGGGACGTCGATGTCGACGCCGGCGATTACGGGGACGGCGGCCTTGTTGATCGAGCGATTTAAGGCCAAGAACGAGGGCAAGCTGCCGAAGGCGGCACTGGTGAAGGCGGCATTGCTGAATACGGCGCGCGATCTGGGCAATATCGGGCCGGACTACGTGTATGGCTATGGCCTGGCCGATGCGGTAGCGGCCGCGAAGCTGCTGGATGAGCAAAACTACGCGATGGGGCAGGCGTTGGCGGGGGCGACCCGGATCCACGGGATTGACGTGGGCCCGAACACGCCGGCGTTGCGGGTGATGTTGGTGTATTCGGACGCGGACACCGTCTTGCCGGCCGAATCCGTCGTGGCGAATCACCTGGAACTGGTGCTGACGTCGCCGGACGGGGCCATTCGCAAGTACCCGCTGCGGCTCACGCCGGCGAACCCGACGGCGACCGCCGTGGAGCGTGCGAATGACCGGGACACGGTGAAGCAGGTGGTGGTGGCCCAGCCGATGGCGGGAAATTGGAAGGCAGCCGTGCGCGGCGCCGAAGTACTCACCGGGGCGCAGGAGTATGTGCTGGCCTGGAATCTGGCGGAGAATCCGGTGCCGCCTTGCACTTACACGCTGTCGCCGGCCACGCAGGTGGTGAGCGAGAAGGCCGATTTCGCGTTGTTGACGGTGACCACGGGCAACCATTGCGACCGCTGGATGGCGGAGGATCTGCCGCCGTGGGCAAAGATGACGGGTCCGGCAACCCGCCAGGGGACTGACCTGGCCAAGCTCGCCATTGCCGCCAATGATGGCGAGGGTCCGCGCACGGCGAAGGTGCGCGTGGGCGCTAAGACCATCAAGATCGTGCAGAATTTCCGCTGCCGGCCGATCGAAATCAAGCCTGGGCAAACGGTGGAAAGCGACCTAAGTGAGAAAGACTGTTTCTTCGATAACTCAGTCAATGCCTATGCGAAGCTCTTCACCTTTGATGCGAAGCAAGGGCAGGCGATCAATATCGCTTTGCGGTCACCGGACATCGACACTTACCTGGTGCTGTTGGCGCCGAACGGCAGTATCTTTGCTACCGATGACGACGGCTACGAGCGATTTGGCACCGACTCGCGCTTACCGGCGATCAGCGGTAACCTCACCCTGCCGGTGGCGGGCAAATACACCATCGTGGCCACTACGTTCGATCCGGAGGAGGTGGGCGCGTTTACCGTGCAGCTGGAGTTTGCCGACGTGGCCGGCGCGCGCCCAATTGATCCGGCGAAGATCGTGGGCTGCCCGGCCACCGTGTCGGGCGCGCTGAGCGACAGTTCATCGCGCCTCGGACGTCGCGGCGATCTTTACCCCACCGAGGTCTTCCAGTTCCCCGGCCGGATTGGCCAGGAAGTCAATGTGGAAGTGGCTAGTGCCAGCGTAGATACGTTCGTCTACCTGCTGAGCCCCAGTGGGGCCGTCGTGGGGACGGGAACGGATACGGACGGTGGCGGCAAAGCGCGGATCACTACCGTGCTGCGCGACGC
>JAYVUQ010000998.1:0-4119 GCA_043787785.1 Bryobacteraceae bacterium | reverse complement strand
GCGTGATGCGGGACGGGGACGGGGCCACCACGTGGGTGAGGCGGGCTTCAATGTGCCCGGGATGCTCCTTAATCGCTTGCCAGGTAACGGTTTCACCCGGAATGACGAAGGGCATCATGACGACTTTGTTGGCGGTGCGGGCTAGGCCCTGGCCGCCGTAAACGAGCTTCTCGATTATGGTATCGGTAGGCTTTTCAGGCTCTACTTCAGGCTCAGGCTGGGGCGCTAATTCAGGCTTAACCGGGACTGAACCGGTTTCGGGATTTGTTTCAGGTGTTTCCATCAGGCTACGATAGTGATTCTCCCACTTTCATGACCAAGGCACGTGTATTTTCTGGGGTGCAGCCTACGGGCCACCTCCATATCGGTAATTATCTCGGCGCAATTCAGAACTTTGTGCGCCTGCAGCACGAGTTCGAGTGTGTCTTTTGCGTGGTGGATTTGCACGCGATCACGGTGTATCAGGACCCGGTGGAGCTGCGCCAGAAAATCCGCGAAATTGCCGCACTTTTTATTGCCTGCGGTATTGAGCCTAACGTGGCCACGCTGATGGTGCAATCGAGCGTGCCCGGCCACGCCGAACTCGGCTGGCTGCTGACGTGCGTGACGCCCCTGGGTTGGCTCGAACGGATGACGCAGTACAAGGACAAGAGCGCCAGGCAGGAGACTACCAGCACTGGGATCGGCTCCGGCCTCTTGCAATACCCCGTCCTGATGGCTGCGGACATCTTGTTGTATCAGGCCAAGATCGTGCCCGTGGGGGATGACCAAAGCCAGCACCTGGAACTGACGCGCGACATTGCCCAGCGCTTTAATTCGCTCTACGGCGACACCTTCACCGTGCCGGCCACCAAGCTTCCGACGCACGGCGCGCGGGTGATGGGGCTAGATGATCCGGAAAAGAAAATGAGCAAGTCGGCGAGCGGGACGGGCCACGCCATCGGGCTTTTGGATGACTTGGCGCAGGCTAAAAAGAAGATTATGCGGGCTACGACTGACTCAAACCCGGCCGTCGATTTTGCGACCATGGGCGGCGGCGTGCGCAACCTGCTGGGCATCTATCAAGCGTTTAGCGGCGTTACCCACGACGAGTTGAAGGAGCAGTTTGAAGGCCTGCGTTATGGCGATTTGAAGAAGAAGGTGGCCGAGATGGTGGCCGAGTGCCTGGAGCCGATTCAGGCGCGGTATCGCGAAGTGATCACCGGCAATCTCGACCAGATTCTGCGGCAAGGGACGGAGCGCATTCTACCCATCGCGAGCGAAACCGTACGCCTCACCAAAGAGCGGATGGGCGTGTACACCGGTTAACCGATGCCTGAACCCATGATCTCGTTCCGCGGCATCGTGCGGCTGCTGACCGGAAACCGCAATTTCCGCTTGCTGTGGTCTGCGCAGGTGATCAGCGAAGTGGGGGATTGGCTCTATGCGGTGGTCCTTTACAGCCTGCTGCTGGAGATTACGGGCCGGGCCGAGAGCATCGGCATTGCGTTGGTGTTGCAGTTGCTGCCCCAACTGTTCGTGAGCCCGATGGCGGGGGTCGTGAACGACCACCTGAGCCGCAAGCGGGTGATGATCGGGTCAGACGTGGCGCGCGCCTTCATCATCGCGGCGATGGTCTTTGTTCAGAGTGCTGACCGTTTGTGGCTGCTGTACATTCTGCTGGTGCTCGAAACGATCATGTGGGCCTTCTTTGAGCCCGGGCGCGCGGCCATCATTCCCAACATCACCCGCAACGACGAAGAGCGCTTGACGGCCAATACCTTGGGCGGCGTGACGTGGGCGGCGGCATTCTTTATGGGCTCGTCCTTGGGCGGCTTTCTGGGGGCAGCATTCGGGCGCAACTTCGTATTTTTGTTCGATGCGGTGTCGTTCCTGTTCTCGGCTTGGTTAGTGTCGCGCATGGGGTTCACGGAGCCGCATCTGGTGACTGCCCCCGCGCTCACGGCACGCGATCTGCTGGGGGCCGGCGCGTTCACCGAAGGGCTCGCCTACGCCTGGGCGAATCAACGCCGCCGCGCGGTGTTGATGGTGAAAGCCGGTATCGGCCTGATTGGGTCCAACTACGTCATTTTGAGCATCATGGGCCAGCGCGAGTTTCCCCTCACCTGGTTCACGCGCGACCCGCAAGCGGCGGCCATGATGGGTATTAGCACGCTGATGGCGGCGCGCGGCTTGGGCGCGATGACGGGGCCCTGGATGGTGGGCCGTTGGGCGGGACAGGATCAAAACCGCATGCGCCTGGGTATCGCGCTCGGCTTTGCGCTGGTTCTGCTGGGCTACGGCACGCTGTCGCAATCGACTTCCCTCAGCGTCGCGTTTGTGGGCATCGCGGTGGCCCACGCGGGCGCGTCCACCGCGTTCGTTTTCTCTACGAATCTCTTGCAGACGCTCAGCGAGGACGCCTTCCGGGGCCGTCTGCTCTCCACGGACTTCGCGGGCATGGTGATCTCGATTTCGCTCTCCAGCTACTGCGCCGGCTGGGCCGTCGACCATGGCATTCCGGTGCGTCAAGCCGCGCTGGCCACCGCGGTGGTCATGTTGCTGCCGCTGTCGGTGTGGCTCTGGATCACCCGTGGCTGGAGCAAGCCGCAGTCGTAGCCGGCCGCCCACCGGCTGGGCGGCACATCGGCGATGGCGCCGCCAGAAAATGACGCGTCGATACTGGCATGGCGTGTCTCCATAACAATAATTTGCCATCCCGCGTAACTGGCGTCTTGCTTAGGAGCGTCTACCTTCTCAATGCCAAAAGGATTTATTTTCATAGCGCTAGCAGCCCAGCTAGCAGCCCAAGTGGGGCAAATCCGCACAGCGCCTGACCTCCGTTACCCTTCTCCTGTGGTGGATGGCAACAGTCCTGGTCTGTGGGTCGACGGTAGGCTCAAGGTCTACACATCCACTGGGGAGTTACTCAAGATGTCCGGGCACGATTTGGCGTCTCTCTCGATGGACGTGCCGCCGGTGATTGACTCCGCGGCCGACAAGCCCATGTGGATCGAGTCCATCTGGCGGGACCCCGAAGGCGGTGCCGTCTACGGCTGGTATCACAACGAGCCCGGGGGCTATTGCCCCGGCAAAGGCCTGACTGTGCCCCGCATCGGCGCGGTAGTGTCGCATGACGGCGGCGACTCGTTTCAAGACTTGGGTATCGTCCTTTCCTCCGGAGACGCCCCGGATTGCAATGCCCAAAATGGTTTCTTCGCCGGCGGCCACGGCGACTTCTCCGTCGTGCTCGATCCCACCGGCGAGTACTTCTACTTCGTCTTCGACAACTACGGGGGCGCGGCTGCCACCCAGGGCGTCGCCATCGCCCGGCTTGCCTTCGCCGATCGCGCCCAGCCTGTCGGTAACCTGCACAAGTACTTTCAAGGCCAATGGGGACAGCCCGGCATCGGCGGCGGCGTCACACCCATCTTGCCCGTCCGCGTCGGCTGGGAACACTCGAACACCGATGCCTATTGGGGTCCCGCCGTCAGTTGGAATGCGCATATCCAGAAATACATCATCTTTTTGAACCACGCCTGCTGCAAGCCGGAGTGGCCGCAGGAAGGCATCTACCTCTCCTATAGCCAGAACCTTAGCGACCCGGGCAGTTGGACCCCGCCCACCAGGATCCTCACCCCCCGCGACATTGGCTTCGCGCCGGGCTACTATCCGCAACTGGTGGGCACGGCGCCCGGCGAAACCGACAGCCTCACCGGCCAGGTGAACCGCATCTTCGTCAAAGGCATTTCCCGCTGGGAGCTGGTCTTCCCCTCCGCCGGCCTCCCCGAAGAGCCCGAGCCCCAAGAGATTCCTACCGCACTGCCCGTGATCGAACCACCCTCGCATAGCCCTGCGCATCAACCCAACAACTTGTAATAAAAACATCTATCGCTAGGCTGCCCCTCCGGTAGCAGCGCGAATTTTGGCACCACCCCCCCCCGTGCTTACCCGCGTGCTTACCCTTCTTGTCCGACGGGCTTTTGCTTGTGCTTGTCCTGCTTGTGCTTCTGCTTGTGCTTGTCCGACGAGACAACAAAGGGTTTGCAATGTGTCGATTAGGGGGAAGTAACTTTCTTGAAGGGCCCATTGGCGTCGACTTGGCTTAACTTTTCCACAAGTTTCTTGGAAAATAAGTGA
>JAYVUQ010000997.1:0-3023 GCA_043787785.1 Bryobacteraceae bacterium | reverse complement strand
ACGGGTCGGGTGCGGCGGCTCGGGCTGAAGACAGTGGAGTCGATGCCGCGGCGCATGAGGTGGCAGGGGCGGCCGGTGCCTTCTTCAATGAGTTTTACCAGATCAGGATTGGGGGCGAGGGTAACCTTGGCGAGCTTGTAAAACTGCAAGGTGGCGGCGAGTGCGCCTTTTTCCGCGCCGAGGTCGAGCTTGCTTTTGATGGCTTCGGGCAGAAATTCGAGCATCTGCACCAGCCGGCGTCCGGCGTATTTGTGGAGGTCGGTATGCCAGGAGGCGACGAGGGGAATGCGCAAAGTGCGGGCGGCAATGACGCCCAGAATGCCGCAGTCGCCGGGGCCAGTGATGTGGACGACGTCGGGAGCGAATTGGCGCACGGCTTTGAGCATCGCCGTCCGGTAGCGCAGAAACTCAAGGTCGAAGAACATGTCGGAATCCAGGCGCAGTAAGCGCTCGCCGCGGGCGATCTCCATGGTGGTGTGCTGGCCGGTGGTGAAGGTTTTGGTCTCAGGACCGATGTGGAAGCTGAAGAAAGGGTAGCCGCGGCGTTGGGCGAAGGCATCGAGTTGCCGCGAGGTGAGGGCGACGCCGTTCACTTCATGGAAACAGTCAGTGAAGAAGGCTACACGAGGAGTCACACCTCCAGTTTCGCCTAGTCGAACACGGCCCCGAGGCTATCGGCAAACAATACCTTGCGGCCCCAGGCAAAAAACTGATCTTCCTTGGCCCCTTCGAGCTTCGCGTATACCCAGTCAGGAACTTGGCCAAACCGGGCCTCCAACTGAATGAGCAGCATACTGGCCTCGCCCTTCAGGATGGCTGGACCCAGCACTTTGTTCTCCATCAGATCAATCATTTGAAATCTCCGTGCAACTGTCTCTTCCAGGTCTCTTAATCCTGAGAGTATCACGAACAAACGCGCCGACTCCTCTCGCAAGCCAGGCGGCAGGACGCCCAACTTCGTTTCCACGCGCCGAAGCACTTGTTCCCGGTCGCTCTTCGTCAACAAAGCCAGCATGTTGTCACCCAAGTCATCACTCTCGATGAGCGAGCCGCCGTCCAGGGCGCTGACATCGATCAGCCGAAAGCGGAAGTCCATTGAACGGGTGCGGAACTGGCCGCGCATCCGCAACGGCTCTTTGCCAACATAGAGCACATTCATCTCGACATCTTGATTGAGGACGCGGTGCAGCGCGAGGTGATACTCGGCAATTCGCCGGGGCAGCGCCGACTGGAGGGTCGACTCCAGTTCCAAATGGTGCAATCGACCGCCGCCGTCCCTTGCCAGCAAATCCACGCGGGGGTTGCGGACCTCGGGCAGTTCGACATTCAGCCACTCCACCACCGGCCCGCCGAAGACCGTTTGGGCCACGATGCCATCGGAGCGCTGAAAGAGTACCTTTAGCGATACGTCGAACTGATGCGCCACTAAGCTTTCAACTGCACGTGCTGGATCTTGGCCATATCGCCAATCCCCAACCCCAAAGCTCCGGCAATATCCACATGCTCGGGTTGCATGCGGACGAAGCCGGAATCAGCGTCGGGCCTGGCGTCGGCGATGGGGGCCATGCCGACGCTCAAACGCTTCACGTCGAGGGCATGCCAACCGATACGGTCCATGGCGACCGGGTCCGTACTGAAATAGAGTGTTTTGTGTTCCCAGACGTACTTGGCTTTGCGGGGTGTTACGCCGGGTCCGCCATGATAGAGGCCTTTGATGCCATCGCAGATATTGAGGACCGCCTTGTTGCGAATTACCGGTATGGCGACGGCGGCCGGGATAAACGCGCCGCAGGCATTGAGCATGGGTGAGGAGTGGCTGCGGCAGACGTTGTTCACCAAGCCATGCGAGAGGTTCTTGAGCGCAATGGTGATGCCTGCCGATTGGTGATGCTTCAGCAAACACAGGTTCACCAGCTTATCCACCTCGGTGGTGATGTAGCGCGAGGCATAAGAGCGCCGGGCGCGCTCGTTGCTCGAGTCGAACCCCGGCATGGTGAGTTGCATGTCGAGATAATGGTCCGGGTCGTAGCCGTCGATGCCTTGTTGCACGCCATCATAGGCCTTGGCCGCAAAGCTCCAGCGAACGCCTTCGGGCAGCCACTTGTCGAAGCCAGCTTCGAGGAACTCCTGCTGGTAGCGGTCGTAGACGACGATGTCTTTGCGCTTGATGCCAGCAGCCTCGAGGCCAGCGACGATCTCCTGTACCACCGTGGGGTCGGACATCACATACGGCCGACTCACCGGATTCAGCTTAATGCCCACGCGCTCGCCCGGGGAGAAGAACGTCCGCCAGCTTTCCGTCCAGTCGGCCGACCCGGTGAGCGACTTCATCCCGGAGCGCATCATCTGCCGCACCGGCTCCTTCTGGTAGATGCCGTTCACAATGGAATTGCCCTGTTCCACCGATACCACCTTGCCGGGATATAGGCCCGGCAGGGAGAATTTCGTGGCTTCGCTCTTGCTGGATGTCGAATTCCCCAGCGCCAGATTCTGGCAAAAAGTGGGCGCGATGGCCGTAATCGCCAGCATCCTTTCCATCCAGGCCCGGCGCGATTCCGGGCGAAAACTTTCTCCGCGATTTTTGGCTTCACCGGTGAGCAGATGCATGACATGATTATGAGGTAATTTCGTCTCCAGGAGAATCTGAAAATGCAGTTGCCCACCCGCCGTGACGTTGCCCGCGCCCTTTCCGCCACCACACTCGCCAAACAAGTGCTCGGCCAAACCAGCGCCTCGGCCACCGGTATGCCCACTCGCGTCCTCGGCCGCACTGGCCAACGCGTCAGTATCGTCTGTCTGGGCGGTTGGCATATCGGCGCCGTGAAAGACGAGAAGGAAGCCTTCCGCATCATGCACACCGCCATCGACGAGGGCCTCACCTTTTTCGACAACGCCTGGGACTATCATGATGGCCACAGCGAAGAGGTGATGGGCAAGGCGCTCGCCATGGACAAAAAGCGCGACAAGGTCTTCCTGATGACCAAGAATTGTGAGCGCGATTACGCCGGCAGCATGCGCAACCT
>JAYVUQ010000996.1:0-7521 GCA_043787785.1 Bryobacteraceae bacterium | reverse complement strand
CGTCGCCAACGTCTCGCCCACCGGACTCGTCACGGGTAAAGCCCGCGGCGAAGCCTCCATCCTGATTCGCGCCGCCGGCTACCTGGCCAGCGCCGGGGTCGGCGTCATTGGTCCGGCCGTGGCGAAGTATCCCCCCGTCCCTCGCAATAACCTTATCGACGAGCCGGTCTTTGCCAAGCTGAAGCGCTTCAATATGGTGCCTTCAGATTTGACCGACGATGCCGCCTTCCTGCGCCGCGTCTGCCTGGACCTGACCGGAACCCTACCCCCGCCCGAACGCGTCCGCCAGTTCGCCTTGATGCACGATCCGCACAAACGCGAGAAAGTCGTCGACGCCCTCATCGGCTCCCCCGAATACATCGACTACTGGACCTTCCGCTTCTCTGACATCTTCCGCGTCTCTATCTTCGCCAACGGACTCACCCCCAAGTTCAGTCAAAAATATTGGGAATGGATCCGCGAGAACATTGCCACCAACCGGCCTTACGACGAGGTTGCGCGTGAGCGGCTTTCGGCGCAGGGCTACGGCGCCGCCTCTCGCCATTTCATCCCCTATAACCAGATCGGGCCGCCCGGAGACGTGATGGCCGAAGAGGTCCGCGTGTTTTTCGGCCGCCGTCTTGATTGCGCACAATGCCATAACCATCCCTACGAGAATTGGAGCCAGGACCAATTTTGGGGCATGGCCGCCTTCTTTGGACAGCTCTTCAAAGCCGGCCCCGTCGTCTTCGACCATCCCACCAACATGGACTTCGGCTCGAAAGACGTCGAGGGCAGCGTTGCTTTATTGCACCCCCGAACCAAAGTGGCGGTGAAGCCAGTTCTGCTCGACTCGTCCCCCTTAGTCTTGAGAGGCGACGAGAATCCCCGCCAGCAGTTAGCCCGCTGGATGACTGGCCATCCCTACTTCGCCGAAGCCTCCGTCAATCGCACTTGGGGATACTTCTTCGGCCGCGGCATAGTCGACCCCGTCGACGACTTCCGCTCCACCAATCCCGCCACGCATCCCGAACTGCTGACTGCTCTGGCCAAGGACTTTGTCGATCATCATTACGATTTGCGCCACCTGATGAAGACGATCGTGATGTCGCGCACCTATCAGCTCTCGTATCAGAACAACGCGACCAATAAGTCGGATGTCACCAATTACTCGCATAGCCTGCCCCGCGCGCTGGATGCCGAGGTGCTGCTCGATGCCGTAGTCTCCGTGACGGGCGTACCGGAAACCTTCGCCACCGCGGTGACGGAAGGCGGCGCCGTAGGCCAGGCGCCGGCGAACACGCGGGCCATCAACCTCAAAGATCCGGACATGTACTTCTCGCGCTTCCTCGAGCTCTACGGCCGTCCCAACCGCGGCGCCATTCCCGAGCGCAGCGGTAAGCCCAACCTCGGCCAGGCGCTGCACATGCTCGCTGGCTCCGCCTACGTCGATCGCCTCTCGGCGCCGAACAGCCGCCTCGGCAACCTGCTCGCGAAAGGTGCCCCCGACGCCACCATCTTCGAAGAGTTCTACGTGGCCGCCATCGGCCGCCCACCAGACCGCGACGAAGTCGCCGAACTCACTCAGCTAGTCGCCAGGCGCGGCGACCGTCCAGCCGCACTACGAGAATTCGTCTGGGCCCTCATCAGTTCTCGAGAATTTGCGGAGAATCACTAATGGCACCTCACTTACGTCGTGACTTTTTACGGGCCGGCTCGCTCGGCTTCCTCGGCATGGGCCTCCCGCAATACTTGGCCGCCGCCAAAGCCCCCGCCAAGGTGCAATCTGTCATCCTTTTCTGGCTCGAAGGCGGACCCAGCCACATTGACACCTGGGACCCCAAAGCCAACAGTAACTTCAAGCCGATCTCCACCAACGTTCCCGGCATTCAGGTATCGGAATTACTTCCGAAACTCGCCAGGAAGATGGATAAGTTCGCCGTCATCCGCTCCATGCACACCCGCGGCAACGACCATCCGCAGGCCACGCACTACGCCATCACCGGACACGAAATCAATCCGGCCATGCAGTTCCCCAGCATTGGTTCGCTGATCACCAAGGAACTCGGTCCCCGCAACGCCGTACCTGCTCACGTGCTGGTGCCCAAATGGGACAGGGGCCGCCAATACGAAGACTATTTCCGCGCCGCCTTCCTCGGTGGCGACTACGATCCGATGTGCATCCCGGATCCTAGCAAGCCCGGCTTCCAGGTAACCGACCTCAGCCTGCCGAAGTCGGTTTCCACCGACTCCATCGGCAGCCGAGGCGCCTTCCTCAAAGCCGTCGACCGCCGCTATCGCTCGTTGAACGAGACCGCCGAACACACCGACCTGGACGCCTTCTCAGCGCAAGCCCTGAAGATGATCCTGACGCCCGAAGTCCGGGACGCCTTCGACCTCTCGAAGGAATCCGACAAAACCAAAGAACGCTACGGCAAGGATTCCATCGGCCAGTCCTGCCTGTTAGCGCGCCGACTGGTCGAGGCCGGCAGCCGCTTCGTCACCGCCGCCGGGTACCATGGCACCTCCTGGGATACCCACAGCGACAACGACAAGAGCCATCGCGACAAGCTCTGCCCGCCGCTCGACCGCACGCTCGTCGCGTTGGTCGACGACCTCGAAGAGCGCGGCCTGCTCGACTCCACCTTGGTCATCGCCATGGGCGAATTCGGACGCACCCCCAACATCAACCCCAACCTCGGACGCGACCATTGGCCCAACTGCTGGTCACTCGCCCTCGCCGGCGGCGGAATTCAAACCGGCCAGGTCATCGGCACCAGCGACGCTCGCGGCGCCAACGTCACCAGCCGCGTCGTCTCCATGGGCGACCTCTACGCCAGCATCTACAGACTCATGGGCGTCGACTGGACCAAAGAGATCATGAGCCCCATTGGGCGCCCCATCAAGATCGCCAACTCGCTCGAAGACAAGACCGGCGAGCCCATCCCCGAACTCTTCGGCAAGGCCTAAGCCATGCAGCGACGCGCCTTCCTTCCCCTCGCCTTTGCTCCTTTTCTGAACGCCGAAGAGTACACCTACGGCCCAGATTCTTCGCGTCAGCCCAACGTGTCTGCCGGCAAGGTCACCAAGCACGTCTGGTCCACCAGCACCGTCTATCCCGGCACCGTGCACGACTATTGGATCTACGTGCCCGCGCAATACGACGGCACAAAACCCGCTGCCGTGATGGTCTTCCAGGACGGCTCCGGCTTCGTCAACGAGACCGGCGCCTGGCGCGTCCCCATCGTCTTCGATAACCTCATCCAGCAGGGTGCCATGCCGGTCACCATCGGCATCTTCATCAGCCCTGGCATCACTCCGGCCCGCAACGAAACCGAGCAGGCCCGTTTCCACCGCAGCTTCGAGTACGACGCCGTCACCGGCCGCTACGCCCGCTTTCTTGTCGACGAACTTCTGCCGGGCCTCGGCAAGACCTACAACCTCACTACCGACCCCAATCTCCGCGCCATCTCCGGCTCATCTTCCGGTGGCAACTGCAGCGTCATCGCCGCCTGGGAGCGCCCCGACGGCTTCCGCCGCGTCGTCAGCTTCATTGCCGGCTTCACCCATCAGCGCGGCGCCCTCATCCTGCCTTCGCAAGTCCGCAAATTCGAAGGCAAGCCCCTGCGCATCTTTCTCCAGGACGGCACTGGCGACGTGAACATCGAAAGCAATCAGGATATGATCGCGGCCCTGAACCAAGGCGGCTACGACGCCAAACTCGTCGTCGGCACCGAGGGGCATAACTCGAAGCACGGCGGTCCGCTGCTGCCCGAAGCCCTGCGCTGGGTCTGGCGCGATTGGACGACGCCGATTACCAGACCGGTGAAGTCCTTCGCCGCTCGCTTCGTCGATCCCACCATTGAGTGGGAGTCCGTCAGCAGCGGCCACAAGTTCACCGAAGGCCCCGCCGTGGCGCCCGATGGCAACGTCTACTTCTCCGACGGCCCCAATCACCGTATCCACAAGATTGACCATGCCACCGGCAAATCGACCATCTTCAAAGAGAACGTCGGCGACCCCAACGGACTCATGTTCGGCCCCGACGGCCGCCTCTATGCCTGCGACCAGGCCCGGCGCCGGATCGTGGCCTACGACATGGCCGGCAAAGAATCCACCATCGTCGAAGCCGCGGGAGCCAACGACCTCGCCGTCACCCCCAAGGGCGAAATCTACTACACCGAACCCCGCGAGCGCCGCGTCTGGTTCGTGAACGCCAAAGGCGAAAAGCACGTGGCGCACGAAGGCATCCAATTCCCGAACGGCATCCGCCTCTCGCCCGAACATTCGCTGCTGCTCGTCGCCGATAGCCTCACTCGCTGGGTGTGGTCCTTCCAGATTCAACCCGACGGAACGCTAGCCAACGGCCTCGCGTTTCATCGTCTCGAGATCGAAGACGAGGTCGGCGAAGGCCAAACCCGCACCGGCGCCGACGGACTCACCGTCGACACCGAAGGCTGGCTCTACGTCGCCACGAGATTGGGCCTGCAAATCAACGACCCCGCCGGTCGCACCGTCGCCGTTCTACTGAAGCCCTCCGGCAAAGACCTCTCGAACGCCGTCTTCGGAGGCCGAGCGCTAGACACCCTCTACGTCACCGCCGGAGACCAAGTTTTCCGCCGCAAAACCAAGCGCCAAGGCGTCTTCCCCTGGAAGTCCGTCAAGCCACCCCTGCCGCGGCTATAACCCGCTGCGTTTCGGCAGCTTACACGATCTCTCCCTTACGGTCGGGGTGCTGCTTTCGGCTCTGGTGCGAACTGAGAGCCGGCGCAATTTTGGCCGACCTCGCCGGTTCGATTCCGGAACTGCTCCGATTGCGAAACCCGACTACCTGCGTGAAGCCGCGATCGAGGCCATGCTCAGCCACCGCTCTATTGAGGAAGCCACCGCTCCATTAAGGAAGCCACCAAGGCCGTGCACATCAGTGTCAGCACCTTGCTCCGGTGGATGAAGGAACCCGACTTCAACGCCACCTATCGGGCAGCCCGCCGCGCCGCGTTCTCGCAGTGCGTGTCGCGGCTATAACCGGCCTCAGGCGCGGCAGTGTCTACCCTCCTCAAGGTGATGATCGACGCGAATACGCCAGCCTCGGTCAAGGTGCGTGCGGCCGACAGTGTGCTGGACCACGCGGCCAAGTCGATCGAGATCGAGGATATTGAAGCAAGGGTTGCCTAGTTGGAACGCGCCGCAGCCACCAGCAAGGAAGACCGTGGATGACGAGGCGAGTCGTAACCCGCCTGGAGCGTGGAAGCGATAGTTGCGGTAGAGGGCGCACGGCTGAAGAGACGTCCACTCTCGACCGGTTCGAAGTAGAGGGCAACGTTGATGCGCTGCGGCTCACCGGGGCAACCATGCGGCGTAATGAAAACGGGCACATTGGGTGGCGCGCGATGAGCGCGAGCCCTGTACAAACGGCGCCGGGCCGTCGAAGGCCGCCTGGCGCCAATCCAAGAGCCACTAACAATCCCAATTCGCCGGCTACCTCTACCGTGTCCAGAACTTCCAGGATCTCCTAGTCTAGGCGAACGGATTTTCCGGACAAGTCACTGAGTCTGCAAAATTTGCCGTGGTATAGCGTCACCTGTGTTAAAGCGAGAATCGACGACTTGTCAGCGGTCCCCGTACGGACGGAACCCGGCGAGCCACCGATCCGTACAAGTGCTGACGTTCATCGCCCTTAAGCTTCGCCAATCAACTCGTGCGGCCGCCGGAACCAAAATTGGGGGACCTGCCGTGGGCCTCGATTCGGATTGGTTACGAAAGTGCTGCTTCTCGAGAATGAAGCGGTCGAGTTCAATGGACCGCAGCCGAAGAAGGAGGAAATAGAGTGTGACGAATGACAAAGACTCCAAAGCCGCCGAACATCATGAGGCGGCGGCGAAGTTTCGCAAAGCCGCCGCAGATCATGCAATGAAAGGCGACCAGGCCAAGTCACAGCGGCATGTGAAGGAAGCTCAGCAGCACGCAAACACGGCTCTGAACTACACCATCCGGAGATACCCTTTGTCTGAGCGCCTTCACCCTGTTACGTCCAGGCCACGGCACGACGAGCCGAACCCCCGTCATGATTCTGCCCCGTCTAGTTCCATGGAGAAACCTCCGCTTCAGCGGGGCCGGCCCCCAAAAGAGACGGAGATACAGAAACAGCGGCGGAGCGGCACCGAGTCCTCTCCGGTGGCGCGCTTGCAGCGGCTGTCCCTCAGGATTAAAGAGCTTCGCAGCACGAAGGCCTTAGAGTCAAATTTCGCCGACGCCCCGCCTTCATTGCCTGACGCAGTTTGCTTGGCGGTACTCGAAGCCAACATGGCGCGCCCGAACGCACCCTTCACCGTCTCGGCCGCTGAATGGCCAGTGGTACGCGTCGAAGCGCGCTGGACGACAATCTTCGGTCAAGCCATTCTCTTCCTGGCGGATCTGGCCCAAGGCCACCGCGAAATGCAAGCCAGCACGACCCTGAATGAGACCGGCGTGGAAGTTGAGCTGACGCTTCGACACCCAGAGGGTGCGGTGTCCGACCCCAATCCAAAAGCTGCGAATGCGCTCAGCAGCCTGGACGAAAGCATCCTCCTCATCGTCACGGACCGCGCAGCCTGCGTTCGACTTCTTATTCCACTAGTGCACGAGAGTCGTGGTACTTGACTGAAAGCCCAAATGTCTGCATGCGCCCATTCGCGACGGGGAACGCCAGGGTCACTATAGTGGGACTTCATGCGGATGTGGTCGCCGAGGATGGCGCCGCCGGAGCTCCGTTGGCAAAGTGGTGGGGATTCCGGCGAAGGCGAACAGGAATCCGGGGTGAACGCGAATGCGATCCCGGACTGAAGCCGTACAGTTTGGCTCGATCCCGGAATCGTGTTCGGCATGAGCCCGGAAACGGGGCGAACGGCGCTGGACATTACCAGGTGAGCGAACCCAAGAATCGTTGTGGGTCAAGAATCACGAACATGTCTTCGTGCTCGGCCTGACTGGAGTGGGTAAGAGTTACATGGCTTCGGCGCTGGAGCAGAAGGCGTGCCGGGATGGTTACACGGCTTACGTGGGTAAACGAACTCGCGCGCTGAACAGTGACACCCTGCTGCTGGCCCGCGCGCGGTGCTCGGTTTGTCCCGACGAGCTGTTGAACCATCCAGTGACGTCACGGAGTGTTGCGTCACGAATATAGCCGCAGGCATTGGGTTGGAGAGGAACATCGCGGCGCGTCTCTCCGATTCCATTCAGCGCTGCCGGCTGAACGGTTTTGGCGACTCGGCGATTCTGTATGCTTTCTTTCTGCGCTTGACCTGCGAAGGCGATGAGCCCGATATTTAGTTAGGGCCTGGGCTTTGCTGCTCGCCAAGATCCTGCAATAGTTTTACGGCGGCAGGGGCCGCTCGGGGGTCGAAGTTCGGATTTTGACTGAGTGACTGATAGAGTGCTTTTCGAGCTCCGGCAAGGTCTCCCGTCTTCGCAAGAATCGCGCCCTGGTGATAAGCAAATATCGCTTCTGGTGTATGTAGACGTACCGCTTTCAAAATGTACTTCTTGGCTTCCGCAAAATTCCCG
>JAYVUQ010000995.1:0-1897 GCA_043787785.1 Bryobacteraceae bacterium | reverse complement strand
CTCATCTCGCCTCAGGCGGATGTCGCTTCCAGCAGCGTTACTACCTCAGCAGTGGTTTTCACATCGGCGAAGACGCGGTTCATGGTCTTGAGTTCGGCCTCGTGAGCTTCCCTAGTCACCTCGGCCGTGGCGTCGCTCACCAGGATCGTCCGATAGTTGAACTCAACCCCGCCACGCACTGTGTTAGAAACGCAGACGCATGTCGTAACCCCCGTCACGACGCAAGTGGTGACACCCATTGCCCTGAGTATGGTATCCAGCGGGGTATTGGAAAATCCCCCGAAGCCCTTCTTAGCGATAAGGTGCTCACCATCCAGAGGCTTGAGTTCGTCTACAATCTCGGCGCCCCAAGTTCCTTCTACGCAATGGGTCTGGTTGCCGCCGGTGGGAATGTTCAGCCGCCAAAATGGGAACTGAGCGTCTGAATAGTCCGGCT
Source organism: Bryobacteraceae bacterium (assembly GCA_043787785.1). Lineage (GTDB taxonomy): Bacteria > Acidobacteriota > Terriglobia > Bryobacterales > Bryobacteraceae > JALHNI01. The sequence goes on along the minus strand of JAYVUQ010000995.1, from coordinate 1,461 downwards.
TCAGCACATGGGCGATGTAGACAACCGGACGGCCCGCTGAGCGGAAGGATTGGGCCAGTTGCTTCACGTTGGGAATGGTCCCAACCAGGAACGGCAGGTCGATGCCGGCCTCGGGATGCGCGATTGCACGGCGACCAAACGAGCCATCGGGATGCAAAAAGTTGTTTTGCATGTCTACAATAAGCAAGGCTGACTTGCCGATGTTCGGTCCCATCGTCTCAGTGTTCATTAGCTGACCCACCCTCGTTTTGGTCCTTCCGCATAGCACAATGGCGGTAACTGCCCAACCCACCCCTCTCTCGGTCGCGAACAGGCGTTTGAGACGTCCACAACCCTGTTTGGATGCTCCACCCAACCTTTTTTCGACGCCAATTCGCCCGTAGCCGGCAATTCGAAGGGTGGGTTGAGCACTTACCCTCAACATGTGTTCACTCAGCGGTGGTACGAGGCTGCCTCCAAACGCCCGAGTGCGGCGCCCTCTGTGTAAAGGCCGCCCATGTACTGGGATTTGCCCCAGACCACGAGACACGCTGATGACCGATGCACTTCCATTAAGGTCATACCTCCCGGGAAATCCGGAAGTCTTGATTTTTGGGCCGTGCAGGGAATCGCGGTTTCTCGTGCGGCGTTGCGCGGCTCGGCTATCTGCCGGGACCGGTCGCGGTGTGGCGGCTTCGGGGATGGTTCGCGCGCAGGGGATCGCGGCTGTCGGGAATAATTGACTAAAGACAATTATGAACCGGCCCAGCGATCCGGCCGGCGGCTTTTTATGGACGGAAAGTTCAGGGGGTGTTCACCACCGACCAAGGGTCGTCGGTCGGTGGCGAACAACATGCGCGGTACAAGGAACGGACGGTTAGCCGAAGGCCAATCGGGACTATGGCAAAGTCATCAACCGGTGTCCTTGGTAGATAAATCCACTGTTGTCGTGCCGCAACGCCCGACCCAGGGCATTGACCATCGCCGATATCCCATCGATCCGCTCGCGGGAGCGTTCCTTGTCGGGCTTGATGTTCCCGGCCGGGTCCTGCCGTACCGCAACGTTAGAGGCGTTCCAACCCAACACCGGCTGGCCACCATGCCAAAGCGACCGCGAGATCGCCAGACGTTCCAGCTCCGCCGTGGGAGCGGCCAGGCTGAGGTGTTCCCCGCACACGCGGGGATGAACCGGATTCCGCCAACGTCGCTTCGGAACGGGCCGAGAGCATCAGGCGGTGGCGAGGCCAATCCCAAGGCTTGCCCCGGTGATCGGCACGACCTTGTCATTGAGAAAAAGGTTCATCAGCGCGATGTCCCGGACACGGCCGATTTGTCGGGATCGCAGTCACTTCGGACGATCAGTATCCCGGTGTCGGAATCGGGTGGGAAGCCGGTGCCTTTCGGTCTTCCGAGCCGCGACCGGGCAGTTTGTTGCGAAGGACCGCCTAGGCAATAGGTTTTCGAACTTTAGCGGCTACGGCG
>JAYVUQ010000994.1:0-1861 GCA_043787785.1 Bryobacteraceae bacterium | reverse complement strand
CCGAGATCCGTACGGCCTCCCAAGGCTGGTCACGATAGCTCTCGTAACCAAATTGCCCGACCGCTCGCTCACGCCATAGGGTCGCTAAAATTCCGCCGGACCATCTGAGATCCAATCCCGCTGGATTAGGTGATCCGGGCCTAATATCGCGCCAGAATTTCCGTATCAGCCTGGCTCCTTGTCTGGTGTGGTGGTCGTAGGCATATGGGGCTGGAATTAGAAAATAGTTCTCGGGTTCAATCGATGGCGGCTCCTCGGTTGTCGTCGGCGGTGTCGCCATCCCGTAGTGGTCCCAAAGAGCGGCCACCCACTGATAGAAGGCAAGCTTTGGCCCTGACTGAACGACGAGCTCCGCGAGGTAGGACTTTGGAAATTTCCATGCGCCATGCAGTGCGGCCGCAATCCTGCGCTTCTTCCCATTACCTCTGTCGAGGCGTTTGATCCGAAAAAATTCGGCCAAAGCCTCGTAGTATCCGGTTTGAGTAAAGAGGAAGTTTGGGTCGGCGTCCGGACAGGGATTTTCAACCGAGGCGAGATAGGCGCGTGCCTTGTCGATGAGCGACCATGCTTGCTGCATCTCCCACTTCTTGGGGATCACACAGAAATGACGAACACTGTTTTGCCACGAGCCATGTAGGTTCCTAGCCAGGGCCAGTGATCTCGTTTCTTCAAACACGATCGAGGCCAGGTATTTTTCCAAGAGCTTTGGCCCGTACAATCGCTCAAGAATCATTCCGTGCTGGATTGCCCGCGGTGCGTCGGATCGGCGAATTTCCTTATGGAACGCGGAGATCTGTTCGAAACGGATATTCAAACGTCGTGCTGCGATGTTCCCCCCAAAGGTGAGGTGAGAGCAGTTCATGCGGCCGCAGCTACATGTTCGTCGATCAAGATCTATATGGAAGCGGGCACCACTTGGGTCAACGACTTCGTTTTCCATTGTTCACTCCAAAATCAAAGGGCCGCTTTCGCGGCCCGGAGGATGCTTTACATATTGATTTTTGATAGGTCGTTTAACCGCTTCTCTCTTTCCGCGATCTTGGCGTCAATCCTACTGAGGTGGTCTTGAACCGCTGCCCTTCGGACCTTCTTTTTCTCGATAGAAACTTTCAGATCGTGCACGCTTAGTTTCATGAACTTGGCTTCCTTGTCGGGAAGAGCCTGAACAAGTGGTGTCTTCGCGCCGGGTACGAGTTGTTGTAGTGGACGTGACACGATCGTCGCCGTCCCCGGCTTGGTCTGCTGGGTCACTGGAACCTCCGTTTTTGTCAAAGAGCTGCCCGCGCCCCCAAGAAGTTGGGAGTTTGGATAAGGCGACGGTAGCCGGGACAACGGCTGCCTTGAAAACTTAATCAGCAAGAAATGTGAGGGGAAGTTTCAGAGGAAAGTTGACGGGATGGGTAAGAGATCGACGATCGTAGGCCATACGAAACGGGCTTGGGAAATCAATTTTTTGCGGCGAGCAGCTCTGGTGGAAGGTTCTCCCAATCGCGAAAGAGGCGCCACCATTTGACCTTACTGTGGCGGTCCCGGATGCCCTTGATCCTTACCTGCGCTAACTTGGAAAGGGTCCCATTTCGACGCCATCGTCGCAGTGCAGCGGCTACAATGACGCGCCCAGGGAAACCCGCCTCCTCCAAGGCGTGCCAGTTGTCTCTCGTGTGCAGCCGCGTTGTTATGGTGTCGATGATGTCACGTTCAGTAAATCGATCGATGCAGATCGGCGGCACAACGGGAGTAACCTGTTGCCACAGTTTGTTTGGTGTCCGGTATGCGTTGATACCGCCGTGACGGCGTCTTCGTGATGCTTGACGTGACCCCGTGTGGTCCATCTTGCCCCAACCCAATGCGAAGACATTTG
>JAYVUQ010000993.1:0-1659 GCA_043787785.1 Bryobacteraceae bacterium | reverse complement strand
GGCTTTACCGCCACCACTAAGGCCAACGCCCAACAAATGGAGGCCGAACTCCAAGCCCATTTCGCCCTCATTCTTGGTCATTCTCCCCTCGAAATCGAGCGCTTCCGGCAACTGGCCGAACCCCGCGCCCGCTCCGGCGGTCTCGTTGCGGCCACCGCTTACAGCGCCATCGAGCAAGCTCTCTGGGACCTCGCCTCCCAAGCCCTTCACCAGCCGCTCCATCGCCTCCTGGGCACCGCTGTCCGCGCGCTTCTGCCGATCTACGCCAATATCAACCGCGCCACCACCGAGCGCACGCCAGATGGCTTCGCCGCCACCGCCCGGCGCGCCGTCAGCGATGGCTTCCGCGCCCTCAAGGCCGCTCCTTTTGACGGCTTCCCCTCCAACCCGAGTGAACAGAATCGCGCCGTCGACCTTGGCCTTGCCTGCATCGCGGCCATGCGTGACGCTGTTGGGCCGCACGTGAAGCTGATGGTGGATTGCCATAGCTTTTTCTCGGTGGAGCGCGCCGTTGAAGTCGCTCGCCGCTTGGAGCCCTCAAAACTAGCCTGGTATGAAGAGCCGGTAGACCCCAAAAATGTCGAAGCTACCGTGGAAATTCGGCGGAGAATTCAGCAACCAATGGCCGGCGGCGAAGTGCTTTTTGGCGTAGATGGCTTTGTCCCGCTCTGCCGGCGGCGCGCTGTCGAAGTAATCATGCCGGACGTCAAACACTGTGGAGGGGTGAAAGAGTTAACCCACATCGCCGCCATGGCTCGCGCGGAAGGTGTCAAAGTGGCGCCCCACAATCCCTCCGGGCCCGTCTCCACCGCCAGTTCGGCTCACATCTGCGCTACCCTGCCCAACTTTGAAATTCTCGAATTGCAATGGGGCGAGGTACCTTGGCGGTCGGAATTACTGACCCCGCCGGAGCAATTCATCAACGGCGAACTAGCCGTCACCCAACGCCCAGGTATCGGCCATGCGCTCAACGAGCGAATCGTTCAACGCCATCGCATGTAACTTCTAGGCTAATGGAACTACCGGGAAAGCCCGTACCGCTTCACCTTGTTGTAAAGCGTCGTGCGGTCAATGCCTAATAACCGCGCCGTCTTCGCATAGTTACCGTGGGTCATGTTGAGCACCCGCGCAATGTGATGACTCTCGAGGGTATCGATGCTGAGGTCGGAATTCTCCGTGGGGGGCGGACTGGCCAGTTTCACAATCGGCACGCCCGGCAAGGCCGCCTCAATTCGATGGCGCACTTCGGGCCGCGCGGAGGGCAAATCATCTTCAATCAACACCAGATCGTAGCTCTGTCCAGGAACCGCCATCGCGGCGTTCTCGGCATCGTCGATCTGGGTCACTTGAAAGTACCGGGTCCGCAATGCGTGCCCTAAACCTTCTCCTCGTCCCAAAATGAGAATCTTGCCTTTTACTGCAATCGGCTGCAAACCGACCGCTGTTGCTTCATACATAAATCACCCTCCGGCCCGCAGACCTTATCTTGTTTTTTGTTCAGGAGTGTAACATCAATACTAGCTTAAGGGGAAGCGCTTTCTAACCCTTTTTGTGGGCAAGGCTACACACAAATGAGTGCAGCCGATTTTCTGCCGCAAAATACATCACTCTTCATCGTCATCCGGACCCAGCGGACGGAATACCGGGCTCTTTCCAGCC
>JAYVUQ010000992.1:0-6364 GCA_043787785.1 Bryobacteraceae bacterium | reverse complement strand
GGGCCGAAGTGCCGATGCAGGGTCCGCTGGGCACATTTGTGCTGCGTCCCCCCGTGCGCGACACGATCATGGTGGCCACCGGCACGGGGATCTCGCCGTTTCGCGGGATGCTGGCGGAGGCTCTGGGAAGGCATGCGCAGCAGAAATTCACGCTGATCTTCGGCGCGCGCCACCCGCAAGGGCTAGTCTTCGCCGGGGAGTTCCGCGCCTGGCAGCAGCGGCATGCGAATTTCCATTTCGTGCCAACGTTGACTCGTCCGGAGGCCGATTGGGTAGGGCATACGAGCCGTGTGCAGCCGCTGGTGCTGGAGGCGGTGGGCGACCGGCGCGACGTGGATGTTTATGTTTGCGGTTTGAAGGCTATGGTGGATGACGTGCGGACGATGCTGAAGGCGCTTGGCTTCGACCGCAAGCAGATCATTAGCGAGAAATACGACTAAGACGAGGAGCGTCGAATTGGGCATGAAGAGCGTAAGGGCGAGGTCGCCGGAACGGCTGGCGGGCTGGGCTTCGGCCGTAGGCATGCTCGCGATCGGGCTCTTGTACGTCGTCACCTATGCCAGTTGGCTGGCTTCCGGTGCCAATGCCGCCAGCCCCATCGGCGACCCCTTCCTCGCCGTCATGGAAGCGTTGACATTGCTATCGGCACCGCGGTTGGTGGTCTTGATGGCCAGTATTCATCGGGTGACGGCGGAAGACAAGAAGGTTTACAGCGCGGCGGCCTTGGCCTTCACCACTGCGGCCGCCACCATCACCGGCGCCGTACATTTTGTTCAACTGACGGCCGTCCGGTAACTCGGCAGCGACGGCACGCTCCGCTGGCCGGGGATCGCCTTATGCGTTGGACCAACTGGCTTGGGATGGCTTCATTGGTTTATCCTTGCTCTTCGCCGCCATCACCTTCAGGGGAGACCGCGCAAGCCGGCTAATCCGCGCGGCCATGCTTGTAAGCGGTTCCTGCTGCCTAGTTGGAACCTTGGGGCCGCTGCTGGGAGACATGCGCATTCAGCGCGTCGGTATCATTGGGTATGCCGTGATGCTTCCAGCGGTGTGCTTTTGATTGGCGCGATTCTTTCGCCGCTCCGGCGGCCGCGGGACGCCATGATTGCCTATCTCAGCGCGCGTCTTTTTTCTTGAGCATCCGATCGAGGCCGTCGAGGATCAGGTCGAGGCCATAGTGGTTCACGCCGACATGATGACCGCCGATAATCTGGCGGGACAGCCGGTGCAGATGTGGATACTGTTCACCAGGGACGAGGGGGAGGAACTGGCGGGCCGCAACCGCATAATTCGTGGGGGTGGAAGGTAGCGGAACCCGTTGCTCAAACAAAACGTGGGATCGCTGCCCGGCTGACTACCTTTTCTTCTGCCGCTCGAGTTCACCCTTCTGCTCGAGAGCCTGCTCCCGCAAGACCTGCTCCTGCTCTTTCTTGTACTGCTCGGAATAATTCTCGGTCATAAGCTGGGCGAGGTATTCACCCACGATGCGGTCGTTGTTAGTCCACAGCACGGCTTTGCGCTCCAGGTGCTGGATGGCCTTCTGCCGCTGATTTTGCGCCACCAGGGTCATCGCGTAATTGCGATGAGCCAGAGCGAAACCCAGGTTGAGCAGGAAGGCCTGTTCGAACAACTTTTCGGCCTTGGCGAACTCTTTGCGCTGTGCGGCGTAACTACCTAGATTGTTGTAAGCGATGGCGCCGGTGCGGGCGTCGAGCCCGAGGTTCAACGCGTCGGCAAAAACCTGCTCGGCTTCGGGAACGCGGTTCACGTTCTGCAGGGCAATGCCGCGTTCGAAGCGGGCTTCGCCGCTACGTGGCACCGTCTTCACCGATTGGTCAATGACGGCCAAGGCCTCGGCGGAGCGCTTCTGAGAGGTTAAAGCGCGGCTGTAACCGACCCAGGCCAGCGCCGAATCCGGACGGATCCGGGTCACAAATTGAAAATGTTTTTCGGCTTCCGCGGGACTGCCTTGGCCCGCCAAGGCGAGCCCGAGAGCCAAGCGGGTTTCCGCGTTGGTGGGATTCATTGCCACCGCTTGCAGCAATAACGGCACCGTGCCCTGAAAATGGTGGATTTGCACCCAGCTAAGAGCCGTCAAGACGACCAGCACCAGAACCAGGGCCTTGCCGGTCAGCACCCGCCAGGCGGCGGGAATAGCGAAGACCAGCGCCATCATCAAGCCCAAGTGCGGCAGATAAGTGACATGGTCGGCGCGGCCCCATACGCTAGGGAGCAAGCCGGGTAGCAAGAGCCAGCCAAACCACGCGAGCCCTATTTTCACCATCGGAGTGGGGGCATTACGCCATGCTACGTTAAGCACCAATAGGAAAATGGCCCCGGCGGCGGTGCCCCAAACCGACGAGGTAATGGGCCGGGCTATCGAAAGGCCAACCGGCCACAGCGTGGCGAAAAACTGCCAGGGCAAAGTAGCCCAGCCATCGTCGGCTCGCGTTGGCAGCAGGACGTCATGATCGGGCCCGCCGTTTGCCCGCAGCACCAGGGCGATCGCGCCCAGGGCCAACACCGGCCCGATCTCACGCCAAGCCAAGGGGCGCGAGAGCACCCAGCGGTCAAGCCCGAAGATTACCAAGCCGAACGGCGCGGCCGCTGGGCTCGCCATCATCGCCAAGCCTGACAGCGGAATCACCGCCCACCAACGCTCGCGCCGGTGAGCCTCGAGCGCCAAGAGGACAAACAGCGTCGCCAGCAAGTCCCCACGCCCGGAAACCCATGCCACAGATTCTACTCTGAGCGGATGCAAAGCAAACAGCGCCGCCGCGGCGAGGCTCGCTCCGCCTTCGCCCGTGACCTTGGAGAGCCACCAAAAGAATAGCCCGGTATTCAATAAGTGCAGCAGTAAGCTCATCACATGGTGTTGGCCCGCATCGGCGATACCAAAGAGGCGAAAATCCATTTGGTGCGACATCCACGTCAGCGGTTGCCAGGCAAATGGATTTGTGAAGGACCAACCGAAGCCGACTTGAGCTAAGTCCTCTTGTAGTAAGTGAGGATTGTCATCGATCTGGAGAAACGGGAATCCTACGACGGGTAAGTAAAGCAGCGTAATTACCGCCAGCAGCGCGGCGGCCAGGTAAAGCCAACGACGATCGCGCTGGACAGTTCGGAGCTTGGACATCTAAACGAAGTTTACCTTGCTGGGGATGAAAAGCGAAACGGGCGGCCGCTTGTTGCACAAGTAGCCGCCCGGATAATCATCGAAAAGAAAAACTATTCCTTCTTTTTCGGCGCTTCCTCGGCGACGATACCGGTCTGGGTTGGCATGCGTGCTGCTTTCACTTTCTTGGTTTCGACAGCTTTCTGAACCCAGCTATCGGCCTCGTCGGTAAATTGCTTCGCGGTGGTCGCGTTATCGGAGATGTCAGCCTTTTCGCGCAACAGAAGATTCAGGTAAGCCATCGCATCGTCATATTCCTTGTCGATCTCGATCGCCTTACGCATCTCCGCAATCCCTTCGTCCAGGATGGGGGTGTTGCGTTCATACAGCCGGGTGCGCGTCTTTGCGTCCTTGATGGGGCCCGGGTCTTCATCGCGCATCTTGAGCTCGACGCGCGCCTTTTTGCGGATCGGATAAGTCTTCATCCAGGCAATAACGCCCATGGTGTAGTGACTTTCCTTGGCGCTCGGATCCACCTCGAGGATTTTGGCGTGCCAGCTCTTGGCCTCATCCAACTTCTTAAACTTGTCCTCCAGCGCCGGTTGGCCCTGAGCTTCGTCAAAGTGTAAAGAGGCGATTGATTGCAAGGCCAACTTGTTTTTGGGTTCCTGCTCGTACACCTTCGTAAACTCTTCCATGGCGCGCTTGGCGAAGTCGCGATTTTCGTCGCTTTCCGCACCCGGGATATATTGGCTGCGATAGGCGGTAGCCAGATACAAACGCGCTGAGGAGAGCGAAGGATCAAGTTCGACGGCCGTCTTAAAATGACCGACAGCATCGGCGAACTTGGCGTTTTTAAAGGCGTTCACGCCCTGATTCAAATTGTCGCGCGCCTTGAGCTTCTCGCAACCCGACGAAATCAACAGCAAACTGGCCGTCGCCGCCAGCACCACAATCATTGAACGGTTGTGCATGAACTTACTCTCCGCTTTCCACGCCTTTGGTCATCAAGCCGACCTTGTCGATCGCGGCGCCCTTGGCAATATCGATCGCCCGCGCCACGTATTGAAACTCCAGGTCGGGGTCGCCCTTTACAAAAACCACTCGCTCGGCGCGCGTTTTGAATACTTCTATCAGCCGCTTGCCAAGCTGCGCTTCGGTAATGTCCTCGGTATTCAACTTCATGCGCTTGTCTTTGTCGATCAAGATGACCACCGTCCGGTCCTGGTCGGGAGGAGGAGGAGGACTATTCTTCGGCGGCGGCTGCGGCACCAAGGCCTCCAAGCCCTTCGGCGTGAGGGGCGTAATCACCATGAAGATGATCATCAGCACCAGCAACACGTCAATGAGCGGTGTCATATTAATGTTCGGGGTCGGGCCGCCCTTGCCCGTTCCAACTGCCATTCCCATATCGTTGACTCCTCTTATCTCTCGCTAATTAAAATTGCCGCTAATCCGTATCGGGGGGTTCGCCGCAATTACTTAGCGGCGTCTAATTCCATTTGGCGCTTCAAATTCGGATCCGCCTCGGCCAATAATCCTACGTTGTCGACACCAGCCGCGCGGAGGTTATCCACCACATCCGCCACTTTGCCATACATGGCGCGCATGTCAGCGTTTATGTACACGGTCTTGTCCAGGCGGCTGGTGAGCAAGTCTTTTACTTTTTGCGGCAACTGATCCGGGGGCGTCTTGGTGGTCCCCAAATAGACACCGCCGTCTTTCGTGATGGAGACAAGAATCGCGTCTTCCTTGTCGGCATCCTGCATGGCGATCGGGTTGGCGGTCTTCACTTTGTCAACCGATTGGCCCTTCGTCAACATCGGCGTGATTACCATGAAGATGATCAACATCACCAACATCACGTCCACAAGGGGCGTCACATTGATGTCGTTCATCACTGCGCCGGGGGCTGGCTTTTTTCGTTCGCTCATTTTGTCTTCATCTCCTCGCCAATCGATTTTAACGGAGCCCTATACCACCGGGACCTGAAGCGGCGGAAGGTTACTCCGCCGCTCCGTCCGGTAAAATCAACTCGCTTATACGAACTAGTTACTTCGCGGCCTTTTGCGTGCGCTTGATGAAATAATCGATCAGCTCGGAGCTCGAGTTATTCATCTCGATGTTAAACGCCTCGATCTTGTTCGAGAAGTAGTTAAACATCATCACGGCGGGGATGGCGACGAACAAACCGAACGCCGTGGTGACCAGGGCTTCGGAAATACCGCCAGCTACCGCGCCGAGGCCGGTCGACTTCTGGCTCGCAATGCCCTTAAAGGCGTTGATGATGCCAATAACCGTACCCAGCAAACCAACGAACGGACCGGTGGAACCGATGGTGGCCAGCGAACTGATACCACGCTTCAATTCGGCGCCCACGATCGCTTCGGCACGCTCAAGCGCGCGCTTGGAAGCTTCAATCTGCTCGCCCGAGATATCGGGCGACATCTGATGCGCTCGGAATTCCTGCAAACCAGCCACGACAACCTTCGCTAAATGGCTCTTCTTATAACGATCAGCGATCTTGATCGCCTCGTCCAATTTCCCTTCGCGCAACGCGCCGGCGACGGCCGGGGCAAATTGCCGCGACTGAGTCCGGGTAGCGTTAAACGCCATCAAGCGATCGATCATCACACCGATCGACCAAGCCGACATGATAAACATGACGATCACGACGATGCGCGCCAACCAGTCCATCTGGCTCCACATGCCACGAAGATCGAACGATACTTGTCCTTCTTGTAGCAAAATGAATGCCCATACCTGCATTTGCAAAACCATGATTCTCTCTCCTGCGAGTTGATTTTAGAATTCTGACCACTAAGCAGAAGTCGCCTTCTGCGAACTTGTTACGTCGCGCAGCCTGAAATTACTGGCTGAGCGTGAAATTCACGTCGATGGTGGTAGCCACTTCCACCGGCTCGCCATTCAATTGCGTCGGTTGGTACACCCACTGCTTCACCGCTTCGGTGGCGGCGGGAATCAGCAACGGGTGACCAGAGACCATGCGCAGTTGCTGGATGGTGCCATCTTTCGCAATCACCGCTTCAAAGCGAACCGTGCCCTGAATGCGCGCCTGTTTGGCGAGCGGCGGATAAGTGGGCTTTGGCTGGCGTACGATGCGTGCCGACTGCACATTGCCGCCCACCCGGATCCGCGAAGGCGTGACGGGCTTAGGAACTTCTTTCACCGGGGGAGGCGGCGGTGCGGCCGGAATGCCGCCCAAAATGCCACCTAACACACCACCGC
>JAYVUQ010000991.1:0-3019 GCA_043787785.1 Bryobacteraceae bacterium | reverse complement strand
ATTCGGACTATAACCCGCTCACTGTCGGGCCATGACGACTTGGTGATGGCGCTAGCGCTGACGGGTTGGTGGGCGTGGAGTAAGCGGCGGAGATCGTTGACGGGGGCGGAGGCACGGGTTTTGGATTGAGGCGGCATTCTGGGGGCAGATGTCTGAAAAGATAATAGAGCGTGTTCTCATAGATGGCGCCTTCGCTGGACCCCAAAGCTCATGCCTTTCCGACTTCCAAACCAGCCCGGACGAACACCACTTCGCCGATTCTGCGGTGCGCAAGTTTAGGTCGAGAATGCGCGAAGGAGCGTCGATTTCCACAGTTCGTAACCCATAAGTGACTGATTCGCAAACATTTGCTGCAAATGCGGACCACCCCGTGGGTGGTCCGCTATCCCTACGACAAACACCGCGTGTTTCTGACCGACGCCGATCGGCAGTATTTTTTAGCGCTGATGGCCATACGCAGTGAAGAGCGTGCGGTGCGGATCGCCGCTTATGCCTTGATCTCCAATCACTTCCACCTGGTCGCGGTGGGGGACCAACCCGATGCGGTGTCGCTCTTCATGATGGACCTGAACGGTTTGTATGCCACCCACCGCAATGTGACCCGCCGGCATACTGCCAGCCTCTGGCAGGCCCGATTCTATTCGGCTGTGTTGGACCCAGCGCATTGGGCTACCGCGCTGCGGTACACCGAACTGAATCCCGTGCGGGCCCGGATGGTGGCGCAGGCGGAAAATTAGGAGTGGTCCTCGGCGCGCGCGCATCTGGGCTTGGCGCCCGTGACTACTACCAAGTGAACAATAATGTTAAGCTACGAATTCCTGACTGATATTTCGTCATAATTCTCAGTCTTCCGCCGTCGTCCGACAGCAATTAGTTCTCACTACTTAGAGGTGCTTGTGGATTCCGTCTCTTACCTTGTCGGGGCGATTGTTATTGGCTTCATTTGTATCCTCGTAATTCGCTGGCTTTTGGTGCAGGCCGAAAATCAGGGTCGGCATGCGAGTGGCGCAGAGATTGCTCGGATGCAGGAACGCAACGTCGGACTTGAGGCTTCGGAGCACCGACTCGCTGGCATTGCAACTCAGGTGGAGGACCAGCGAGTCGAACTAGAACGCTTACGCCGGGATCATGCTCTTGCCGAACAAGCCCTTGGTGATCGAAACAAACGGATTGAGTTTCTCGAAGAGGCGGATGCCTATCGGCAATTGTACTGCGACGCGGAGTTAGCGAAAGCCAAGGATGCGCTGAAGGAAGCCCAGCAGTCATTCGATGGCAGCCGGGAACGATCCAGCCAAGCAATAGCGGAGTACCGGGAAACTTTGGCTAAGCGAGAGGCCGACTTGGAAACCTCGGAACGGCAGATGGCCACTTACGAATCAGATTTCGCAAAAGTGAATGCGGAACTAACGCTCTTACGTCACAATTTCCAGGGGGGATCGACGGAGTTGGCCCGTTTACAACAGGCGAATGAAACTGGAGGCAAATCGCTTCAGGAGCAGCGCGAACAAATCGAGAAACTCAATGACCAACGCGTCCTCGCCGATGCACAAGCCACGGACTTGAACCATAAACTGGGTGAAGCTCGAGAACAAGTGGGGCGCTTAGGTGCCGACGTAGCGCATCTCGAGATTCGGGCTCAACGCGCGGAGGCCATAGTCTCTCAACGGGACGGAAAACTCGCGGAGCAACAAGGGCTCTTTGAACAGAGTCTGGCAGACCAGGAGAAAGTTGCGCAAAAGCAGCAACGCATAGGGGAGTTGGAGCACGAACGAGACGAACTTCGTGATCGTCTTGAGCGCTCCGGAAAGGAACTGGCTAGGGCGCAGGGTGAATTGAGCGCCGAGCGACTGCAAACCGAGGAGAAGCTAACATTGTTGACCGCCGCGCGAGAGCAACTCTCCGACCAGTTTAAGGCATTGGCCAGCGACATCTTACGACAAAATACTCAGGAATTCGCTGAGAACAACCAGCAGCGGTTAGGAGACATGCTGAATCCCTTGAAAACGCAGTTGACCGTTTTTCAGGAACGAGTGGAACGGGTTCATGATGACGAGAGCAAAGATCGAGCTGGTCTGCGTGAACAGGTGAATAACCTATATCAACTAAATCAGACGCTTTCGGGCGATGCTCGAGACCTGACGAAAGCCCTGAAGGGGGAAGCGCGGGTGCAAGGCGACTGGGGCGAAATGATTCTGGAGCGAGTGCTGGAACTTTCGGGCTTGCGTGAAGGTGAAGGCTACTCTGCACAAAAGTCGCATGTCACCGAAGACGGCAACCAGTTGCGCCCTGATGTCATCGTTCACCTGCCAGATCAGAAGAGCCTAATCGTCGACGCCAAGGTTTCTCTCAAGGCATACGAAAGCTATTGCAGCGCCGAGAACGAAGCCCAACGTGATCAGCATTTGAAACAGCATCTGGACTCGATTCGCACACATATTCGTGGATTATCGGAAAAGAATTACCCAGCGCTGCCCAATGCAAACTCGATCGCCTTTGTAGTAATGTTCGTTCCACTGGAACCGGCATTTGCCTTGGCGATGTCTAAGGAATCCGGAATCTGGCAAGAAGCATGGAAGCGAAACGTGATGCTAGTTTCTCCCAGCACTTTAATGTTCGTCGTGCGTACCGTAGCGCATCTTTGGCAACAGGAAAGCCAAACGAGGAATTCCAAGGAAATTGCCCGCCAGGGAGCGGCTATCTATGACAAGCTGGCCGGCTTCCTCGAAGACATGGAAAAGCTAGGCCAGATGATGGGTCGGGCAACTGATAGCTATGAAAGCGCGATCCGCAAACTGAGTTCGGGCAAAGGCAATGTGATTCAGCAAGCCGAGAAGCTGAGGCGCTTTGGCGTTCATCCGAACAAGGCGTTCCCAGACCGGTATCAAACGATGCTCGCCATTGAGGGGAGGGAATCGGACGCGAATTACGTTCCTGTCGAATCTGAAGCGCCGTTTAGGCCCCAGTGAACCTAATAGGTAAATTGGGCCCCCCCGGCTCCTGATTATTCTGCTAACGAAAA
>JAYVUQ010000990.1:0-6152 GCA_043787785.1 Bryobacteraceae bacterium | reverse complement strand
ATGGTTGCCAAGATCATCAGCGTCCAGGCCCAGTTAGGCCTTTCGCGCCAGATCTTCTTCTGCACGCTGGGCGGCTTCGATACCCACTCCAGCCAATTGGCGATTCAGGATGCCTTGTTAGCCCAATTGAGCCCGGCCCTCAATGCCTTTTATAACGCGACCGTCGAGTTCGGAGCGGATCAAAATGTAACTGCTTTTACCAGCTCCGAATTTGGCCGCACACTGATGCCGAATTCCAGCGGTGGTACCGACCATGCCTGGGGCAGCCACCACTTCATTGTCGGCGGCGCCGTCAAGGGCGGCGACCTGTATGGGCAATTCCCGCTGCTCGCCCTGGGAGGCCCTAACGACGCCAACAACCGAGGCACGTTGATCCCCACCACCGCGGTCGACCAATACGGAGCGACGCTGGCCCAATGGTTCGGCGTCAGTCCGGGTAGCCTAGGCGGCATCTTCCCGAATCTCGCGCCCTTCAGCGCCGCTAGTAACCTCGGTTTCCTGGCGTAGTTACTTCTTCGGCACCGATACGGCGATGTTGCGATAGCGGATCACACCGTGATGATCCAGCCTTCGCAGGCGAGCCCCCGGCTCGCCTCTAGCCCCCGATGTTAACCGGGGGGCTGTGCGCGCACCAAAACCTAATAGAATCAACAACCCCCCGGTTCATTTAGTAATTTTCGTTCCTAAAACGTCATCCGGATCGCGATCTGGATCCGCCGCTGGCTCCGCGCATTGGTCGGCTCCAGGAATAAGGGGTCAATTTGCTTGGTCGTGCCAGCGTTTTCAAAACGCGCCGTCGTCGACTGTGCGGAAAACTGGGTCTGGTTCATCGTGTTGTAGGTCTCAAACCGCAGTTGGGTATTGGTCCGTTCCAGCTTGAAGTTCCGGTAAAGCGAAAGGTCGTGGTTCAGAAAGCCCGGCCCGCGGTAAATGTTGGTGCCGATGTTGCCGAGTTCTCCCCGCGCCGGAGCGCGAAAGCGCTCCGTCAGCGGCGCCGTCGGGTCGCTCACCACCAGCCGGGTCCCAAAAGAAGCGCTGCCCGTGATGTCGCCTCCGGTCACCAGCGCGATGCCCGGCGTGAACGGCGCGCCGGTCTGGCCCCGCGTAACGCCGGAGAACTGCCAGCCCCGCGCCAGGCGATTCTTCCACGGCACCGTCCAGTTGTAGTTCACCGCCAGCACCTGCGTGCGGTCGTAAGCCAGTGGACCGTAGTTCCAATCGCGTGGACTAAAGAAAGGGTTAATCGTCTGGCCGTCCGCCGAAGCCGTACCGAGCGCCTTGCTAAAGGTGTAACTCACGCCCCAGTTCAGGCTCCGGTTTAGCCGTTGCGAGAATCGAGTCTGCACGGAGTTGTAATTCGAAGTCGCGGCGAACTCATATAGAAAGATATCGCCGTATCCTTGCAATGGCCGCAGAAAGTTATTGCTCAGCGCCGCCGTCGGCCGGGCCGGGTTCCGGTTCTGCGGATTGCGGTCTAAGAACGTCGAGGACAGCGGAATCGCGTTAATATTCCGCTGCCACAATTGATGGCGGCTCAGCGCCCCCACGTAAGAGATATCCATCAGAAAAGACTTACCCAATTGCTGCTGGAACCCCAGCGAGAAATTGTAAGTGGTCGGCATCGGGTTATTCCCGAAAATCGCCCTTACCGTGCCCGACGGTGCCAGCACGCCCTTGCCGCTGGTCTCCGCCAAGCCATCCAGCGTACCGAAGTAGACGGTGGGCGTGAAGATCGAGGGCGGGTTGGGCAACATGTTGTAAGTCATGTTGCCTTGGATTCGGTCGAAGAACACGCCGCCGCCGCCGCGGACCGCCGTGCGGCCCCGGCGAAACGGATCCCACGCAAAGCCGAAGCGCGGCGCCGCCATCACCTTGGGCACTTCGTAAAGTCCGCGCGGCAAGCCGTTCTTGCCGCCGCGGCTCATCCCGTTCGCCGGATTGCCCACCCCCGGCGCAAAGGTTCCAATGAAGCCCTCGGGATAATTGGTGCCGTCTGGTGCCTGGGCCACCGTACGCCGATTGGCATCCAGGGCCGGCCGCAGCAAGGCCGGAGCCTTCGCCGGGTCATAAGCGTCGGGGGCGAAAGTGTGAAGCTGGTTCAACTTGTCGTAAGTCGGCTGATTGGCGTAGAAGCGTACGCCAAAATCGAGCAGTAAGTTCGGCTTCACCCGCCAGGCGTCCTGCGCGTAGAATTCGAGATTGGTAAAATAGTAATATCCGCGCGGCCGGGCCGAGGCCTCCGTATAAGAGTTATAGGAGCCCAGAATGGCATTCGAGTAAGCAAAGTTGGTGTCGTATTCGCTCAGCGCATTCACCCCGAAATCGAGCGACCCGCGCGTCGCCGCATTGGCGCTTTGGTCTTTCTTCGACCGCTCGTAGTAAACGCCAAAACGGAACGTATGCGTCTTGTAGATCTTACTCACATTCTCCACCAGCGAGAGAATCAGGTTGGAGTTATCGTAAGGGACGCCATCGCTCATATTTACGCTGGCGGCATTCTGGACGCCGCCGAAAGCGAAGTTCGGAATCAAATTATCGGCGTTCAGCCCCGGACTAAACTGCGGCACATTGATGCCCAGTTTCGCGCGGTTCACCCGATCCGGGTAGAGTGGCGCATAGGTGAGGTGATTCTGGCTTACACCCAAGATCAGTTCGTTGAAAATCGTCGGCGTCATCGTATAAGTTATGTTCAGCGTCGCGCCCCGGCCGGGCTGATTGAAGTCGATGGGCGTCAGCGGAATATTCACTCCGCCATTCACCCACAGGCCCCACGGCACTTCCTGCCGCGATTGCGTATTGCTCACTCGCAGGTAAGTCTGCAGCTTGGTGAAGGGCTGGTAATCCAAGCGCAGAATATCCGTCCGGCGCGGCGAATTGCCGCTTTGCGCCGAAAGAAAATTCCATTGGTTCACCCGGCTGGCACTCGGGTCGACAAAGTTCGGTAGCGGAAAGATGCCGAGAATCTTCTGGCCCAGCGGATGCAGCCGGCTCGCCGGAATGATATTCCCCGGAAAAACCAGCTTATTGTTACTGGTGGCATCGCGCTCCGTAAGTGGGTCCCGGACTACTCGCGCCCGGCCATTGGTATCCAGGCTCTTCGAAAAATCGCCTGCCCGTTCGAGCGCCGTCGGCACCGTTACCGTCCGGGAGCCGTATTCGACAAACTGGTTCTGAAACTCCTGGTTCCAAAAGAAGAACAGCTTCGACCGGTCACGGTTCCATTTACCCGGAATATAGACCGGCCCATTCAGAGTGTAGTTACTGATGTTATAGCGGTAAGGTTGCCGCGCTACACCACGTTGGTTGTTAAAGAAGCTATTGGCGGAGTAACTCTCATGCCGGTTAAAGTAACTCGCGCCGCCATGAAACTTCTTACCCCCGCCCCGGGTAATAATCGTAATCGCCCCGCCGGAGTTCCGTCCATATTCGGCGGCATAGTTCGAAAGCAGCACCTTCACTTCGCCCACCGAGTCCATTGAGGGCATCGAATGTACGCCGCCGTTCGACCCCGTGTCGAGCGACGTCACACCGTCGATACTCACATTCTTGGCATTGTCCCGGCCCCCGGCGAGGAACAGTCCGCCCACGCCGCCGGAAGAAGATTCGCGCCCCTCGCTGGTATCCACTACGCCCGGTAGCAAGCCCACTGCGTCCATTACGTCGCGGCCTCGCAACGCCAGGTTTTGCAGGTCCTCTTGATTGATCGAAGCGGACTTCTCGCTGGACCCCAACTGCACTTGCGCCGAAGTCGCTTCCACCGTGACGGTATCTGCCGTCTCACCCACCTGCAGCCGGATCCGGCCTAAGGAGCGCTGCTCGCCCGCATTGAGCCCAATGTCCGTCTGCTGGTACTTACGAAAGCCTCCGTGTTGGATGGAGATCGTGTATTCGCCCGAAGCCAAGTCCGGGAACGAAAAATACCCACTCTCATTCGAAGCCGAGCTCTTCTCAAAACCCGTGCGAACTTGCCGCGCGACCACCTTCACGCCCGGAATCACGGCTTCGGTGGTATCCACAATGGTGCCCGAAAGGCCTGAGGAAACATTCTGCGCAGCGGCAAACGACACCCCAACAACCAGAATGATTGAAACCGGTAGCATCCAAATACTATATCCCTTTGCGATATATCGCGGCATCGCCGAGTCGAGCTGAATACCCGCCCTGGGACCCGAGGGACGGAGCCATTCGCTACGATAAACTATGCGCATCTGGGTCCTACTGCTGTTCGCCGCCTCACTTTTAATTGCCGACGACAAGTCTACTCTTCTCGACAAGATGAACGTCCGCGCCGCTTACTACGGTGACGTCTCGCGCAAGATCTGGGAATTCGCTGAACTCGGATATCACGAGCAAAAGAGCGCCGGGCTGCTGAAGAGAGATCTGCGCGCCGCCGGCTTTACGATTGCGGACAACGTCGCCGGCATCCCGACGGCGTTCACGGCCACTTATGGCCAAGGAAAACCGGTGATCGGCATCATGGGCGAATACGACGCGCTGCCTGGCCTTTCGCAAGACGCCGTGCCCGAACGCAAGGCGCTTACTGAAGGCGCGCCCGGACATGGCTGCGGGCATAACCTGCTGGGCTCGGCCTCGCTCTTCGCCGCCGTGACACTGAAGGAGTGGATGGCGGAAAAGAAGATCGCCGGCACGCTGCGCTTCTATGGCACCCCGGCCGAAGAGGGCGGCGGCGGCAAGGTCTATATGATCCGCGCCGGGGCTTTCAAGGACGTCGACACCGTCCTGAGTTGGCACCCCAGTGATTCGAATGGCGGTTCGCTCAGAAGCAGCTTGGCGATCATGTCCGCGAAGTTCAAGTTCTACGGCAAAGCCTCCCATGCCGGCACCGCCAACGACGTCGGCCGCTCCGCTCTCGATGGACTCATGCTCACCGCCAACGCTATCGAATACCTCCGCGAGCACGTGCCCGATTTGACGCGCATCCACTACATCATTACCAAAGGCGGTTCCGCCCCCAACATCGTTCCGGACTACGCCGAGATGTACCTCTACGCCCGCAACCCCAGCATGCCTGCGCTCGACCAGATCTGGGATCGGATCTTGAAATGCGCCCAAGGCGGCGCATTGGCGAGTGAGACCCGCGTCGAAGTGGACTTCATCGATAGCGCTTACAACACGCTGCCCAACGATGCCCTGACGACGCTGGTGGACAAGAACATGCGCTTGGTGGGGGGCGTGACTTACACGGCCGAAGAGCAGGCATTCGCTGAAACCATCCGCAAGTCGCTGCCCCAAGCCACTCGGCCCATCGGCAGCCAGGAAGGCATCGTTCCTCCGAGCGAAGGCTTCGGCACGGCTTCTACCGATGCTGGCGACGTCAGCTGGACGGTACCCATGGCCCAGATCAGCGCCGCTACTTTCGTGTCCGGTGTTCCCGCGCATAGTTGGCAATCGGCCGCTTGCTCCGGCATGAGTATCGGCCGCAAAGGCATGGTGGTGGCGGCCAAGAGCTTAGTGCTTACCGCGGTGGACCTCTTTACTGACCCGAGCCAAGTCGCGGCGGCCAAAGCCAGTTACGAAAAGCGCCGCGCGGGATTTGAATACCGCTCCCGCGTCCCCGCCGATCATAAGCCGCCGCTCACTTACCGCGATAGCAAGTAGGGATGGCAGAAACTTTTAACCCCGCTAGGATGTCGCGGGCTCCCCAGGAAAAAAGCAGTCGCAGCGCCAGTTGACGAAACCAACCCGGGAGTTATTGATTCTACGGCAGTAACTAGCGAATGTGCCCCACCGGTTACCTATGTGATGTGCCCGCTGCACACGGTAATGCGGTGGGCTAGCAGTTCATCCCAGGGTAGCAGGCGGAGCGGAGGGTTTTTGCGGAAGTGATTGATTCGGAGAGTGAAAAGTCCCGTTACCGATACGACGGAGACTACTCACGAACCGGGTTACAGTACAGGTGCCTGGACCTGGCCGCGCCCAATCATGCTCACACAGATGCTGACTACGAAAAAGATGTGGGCGTAAACGTGTGGCAGCATCTGGAGCAGTCTCCAGCAAACTGCGAAAGTCTGGCGGCGGGTGCCCGCTTTTGCGGGACGTAGATTCCACTTACCTTTTTCTCAGTGAGTTAGGGGCCAGGCCAGGGGGCCCCGTCCTACCGCGTTGGAGCACGCCTAGGCGGGTCTTTTGCT
>JAYVUQ010000989.1:0-7885 GCA_043787785.1 Bryobacteraceae bacterium | reverse complement strand
GCCCATCGCGCTCGCCCAGCAGGGAGGTGGAGGAATGGGCAATTGGGGATGGATGGATTCGGGCGGTGGAATGTGGCTCTGGACGGTAGTGGCCGTGCTGGTGATCGTCTTGCTTGTTGTCCTGATCGGCAAGCAGTCAAGGAAATAGCGGTTCAAGTCAAGGAAAAAGGTGAACTTATGTCGAATTTAAGCAACAATCTCAACCTGCAACCGAAGAAGCATACGGTTTTCGAGTGTGAATCGGAGAAAGCACAGGCGATCTTTCTAGCCGGATCGTTCAACGACTGGAATCCAAGATCCACGCCGATGACGCGAAAAGGAGCCAGCTACTGGGTCTTTACGCACCGGCTGCCTCCCGGCAGATACGAATACAAATTCGTTGTCGATGGCGAGTGGTGTTGTGAGCCCGGCTGCGATGCATCGGAAGGTCAGTGCCCAAATTGCGTGATGAACGAATTCGGGACTATGAACCGGGTTCTTGAAGTCGTTGAGGCGTAAAGCAGCAACGATGGTGTACCGTTATCCGATCTCCGTTGCGGTGGCTGCATTTGGTCTGATCATCAATCTAGTTGCCGTCGCCCAAACCCCTGACGAACACTCCAAGCACCACCCGGCCCCCGGTGGATCGCCTCCTGCGGCAGCACCGGCAGCAGCGGTGGGCATGCCGATGCCACCCGGCACAAGCAGCGGAGGGGCAGCCCCTGCCGGAGGCATGGGAGCAATGATGGGCGGAATGATGGCGCCGAAATCTCCCGCAGGTGGCTGCGTGGGAGCGGACTGCGGAGGCGGAACTGGCCAGACGCCAATCTACCCGACGCTGATGACGCTCCCCGCGCTTAGTCCAGAAAAACGGGCTGAGCTTGACGCGCTGGCGAGCCAACAGACAACGGAAGGCATGGCGCGGCTCTCGAAGGCCATTGAGGCGCTCGATGTCGCTACCCGAGCTGGAGACGAAGCGGGCAAGCAGCTGGCGGTTGGCACCATGCATGAAGCTCTCAACGAGCTTGAAGCTGGGATCGCGGCCCGGCGGGTTCTGGTAGAAGGGAAAGCACCGCGCAATCTTGCACTCGATTGGTTCAAGAGGGAAATGAGGCTTGCCTCGCCCGCTGTGCGCGACGAGGCACCTGGCATTCTTGGTCTCACTTTGATGCACCTCTTCACGATGGCGCTGCTCATCCTTTTCGCGTTGGCGATGCTGGTGATGTATTACTTCAAGATGCGCCGAGCCGCGGCGTTATTTGGACGGCTCGACCCTGACGCCGGGCCATCGGCACCTGGCTCGTCTCCACCGCCGGGTGGACCGTCTCCTCCGCCCGGAGGGGTGCCGTCACAGAGAACCTTACCCATAGCGACACCGCCTGTTGGCCCGTCCGCAACACCTGCCAAGCCCCAAGATCCCGGCAGTCCACCTGCTCCCGCCAGTCCCCCTGTTCCCTTGGCCGCGAAATGGGGAGGCCAGCTCCGCGTTGAGAGCATTGCGGTCGAAACTCCCGTCGTCAAGACGTACCGCCTCCGCTCACCGGTCGCGGGTCCTCTGCCATTCACATTTCTACCCGGGCAGTTCCTCAACGTTGCTTTCGGAATTGGCGGTGCGAGAATGAACCGCTCCTATTCGATCTCGTCTTCCCCAAACCAGCGCGATTATGTCGAATTAAGCATCAAGCGCGAGGAACGCGGTGCAGTCTCGCGGCACATTCTCGATCTCGTTGATGTGGGGGACGAGATGGAAGCAGGGGGACCCGTCGGCAAATTTACGTTTACCGGAACCGAGTCCGATAGTATCGTGCTCATTTCCGCCGGAGTCGGCATTACTCCCTTTATGTGCACCGCCCGCTATCTGACGGAGCGATCCTGGCCGGGCGATATCTACTTTTTCTACCAGTGCAGAAGGCCGGAGGATTTCATTTTTGAGAAGGCCCTCGGCGAGCTCGCGATTCGCAACCCGAAGCTGCATCTTGTCATCACGATGTCGAAGCCCGCACCCGACTGGAAGGGCGCGCGCGGACACCTCAGCAAAGAACTCCTCATGCAGTCGGTTCCCAACCTTGCCGCTAGGAGAGTGCATGTCTGCGGCCCGCCGGCGATGATGGAGGAAACCAAAGCGATTCTCCTGGGGATTGGAGTTTCGCCGGATCTTTTGAAGACGGAACAGTTCGGTGCGGTCAAGCCCCCTCCGATTGCTCCTGGAACTTCCGCGATACCAACGGTACCGGCCACTGGGCCGGTTGTCCTATTTTCGACGAACAATAAAAACGCGAAAATTCATACCGACCAAACCATTCTTGAGCTCTCCGAAGAGCTTGGAATCGGAATTGAGTTCTCCTGCCGTGTCGGGACTTGCGGCGTGTGCAAGGTGAAAATGACCGCGGGTGAAGTGGATATGGAAGTGCAGGATGCGCTCGATGAAGACGACAAGAAGAGCGGCATTATTCTTGCCTGCCAGGCAAAACCACGCAACGAAGTCACGGTTGAGGCATAGCGATGAAGAACCGTGAACGCCTGATCGTCATCAGCATCTTTGCATTGCTGGTCTTTGCCTGGCTTGGATTTCTTCTGCATGTCTCCCCACGCTTTGCGGGCAGTGGAATTGGTGCGATTTTCGGAATCTTTGGTGCCGTGCTGATGCTTGTTCCGCTCACTTATACCGCGGTGAAGCGAATCCCCTTCGTCAAAGAACGCGTGAGCAAGTATGTCCCGTTACAAACGTGGATGTCGGTACATGTCTACACCGGAATTGTGGGAGCGCTCCTCGCGCTCATTCACACCGGCCATAAGTACGACAGTCCGCTGGGTATCGCTCTCACGGCGGCGATGACGCTCGTCATCGTTAGCGGCGTTGTTCTGCGATATCTCGTCCCTTTCGTCAATGTCGATATCAAAGACAAGCTGGTCCTGTTGCAGACCGCCAGGGGCGATCTTGACAGCGCCTGGGGAGTCTTGGATCGGACTCCCGGTGCATCGAAGGATCTTCCCAGGAATCCGCTGCTAACCGCCGGTCTGGCCTCTCTGGGTCTAGCCACCGCCGTGGAAAGTCCAACGGGCCGTGTCACAACACTAGCCGAAGGCGTGGCTGATCTCGAGTATTCCGTGCATACGGATGACTTGCTGAAGCGTTGGTTTTCCCGTACCCTGGCCGTCCATATCACTCTCTCCGTCGCTCTGTACGCGCTACTCGCGGCTCACATCACGTCCAGTATCTACTTCGGCCTGAGGTGGCTTCGATGACCAAACCGGTCCTTTGGATTGCCTTCGTCATTACTGGGCTTGTGGCGACGACACTCGCATTACTGCACTTCCCGCGCGCGCAGGTCGCCGTTCAACGTGCGGTGAGTCCGGGACGGTTATCGCCAAAACACGCATACCTCGCCGACCGTTGCGCATCATGCCACGATCCGAATCACGGTGTCGCAGTCGCCAAGTGCACGGCCTGCCACGCAAACTCAGAGCGCCTGCTTGGCCGCCAGCCGACCGCTTTCCATGCGAGCATCGGCGAATGTGCAACCTGCCACATTGAACATCAGCAGTCCGGAATCCGTCCGCCAAAAATGGACCACGTCGAACTCGCTCGCATCGGTGCGCGGACTCTGGAACGCGCATCGCAATCGGATAACGATAGCGCCGCCACGCTGAGTTCCCTGAAGACCTGGCTCAAAGTGCAGCGTCCAAATCAATTCGAAATGAGTTCATCGCGCGAAGCTTTGAATTGCGCGGGTTGCCATGACCGGAAAGATCCTCACTTCAAACGTTTTGGAGGCGACTGTGCGCAGTGCCACACTTTCGAGACCTGGGCCGTCAAAGGCTACATTCACCCGTCTTCGAGATCGAAGGACTGCGTCCAGTGTCATTTGGCACCGCCTAGCCATTTTATGGGGCACTTCTCGATGATTTCCCAGAAGTTCGCTCACAAAGAAAATGCGCGGGTGGACCAGTGTTTCGAGTGCCACAATACGACCAGTTGGAACGACATCGTGGGTGTGGGATTCTACAAACATCACTGAACCGCGAGGCGCGAAAGCTCGATCATTTGCAGAAAGTGGGAAGAAGCGGATAAGAGATCATGCCAAGGTACGGTGACTTCGCACACCCACCGACGGTTGACCCTAGCAGATGGTATTCGGTTCTAAACGCCCACACGGGTGGCGGCACGAGGTTTGCTGTTCGTTCATACTTAGTGTTCCGATGAATCAATTCGATCCTCAATTTCCGAATCAACAACAGAAGAGGGTGCCGAGTTGGCGCACCGAGCTTTCGCCCCGAAGGGTTCCCATCGCGACGCTCGCAGTTGAAACAGATACAGCACGAATGAAGAGTAATTGGCGGGCGCTCGTATTCATCATTGCGGGCATCACGCTCACTAGCGCAGGTCACTATTGGACGCCCCCGAACCTGCTGCTTTGGCACGCAATTTTCCAAAGGCTGTACTACCTTCCGGTGGTTCTCGCGGCGATCACCTTCGGTAGAACTGGCGGACTCATTGCCGGGATCGTTTGCGGCGTTTTTTACGTGCCCCACATCCTCACCACTTGGTCGAACCAACAGCGATACGCCATGGAGCAGTACGCCGAGATTTTCATGTTCCTAGCAGTCGGCCTAGTTACGGGAGTACTCGCGGACATGGAGCGGAAAAGGAAAGCCGAGTTGCAGGAGTCGGCCCGCCAACTCAGCCACGCGCATCGTGAGCTGAGCGATACGTTTGAGCAGGTAAAGAGATCCGACCGGCTTTCGGCTGTTGGCCAACTGGCCGCAGGATTAGCTCACGAGATTCGGAATCCCTTGGCGAGTATTGATGGCGCGGCGGAGGTGATGCAGGCGGCTGAACGCCCAGAAGAAGTTCGGGCGGAAACCATGGGTATCATCCGCAGTGAGTGCGCTCGGCTCAATCGACTCCTTACAAATCTTTTGGATTTCGCCCGGCCGCGGCATCCGGAATGGCGGCAAGTTAACTTGCCTAAAGTTGTGGAGTCGGTGTTATCTCTCGTCAAGCATTCAGCGGGCAAGAATATCGATTTTGTGCAGCGCATCCAGGATGGGCTTCCACCGCTCTGGGCAGATGAAGAACAGATCGCGCAAGCTTTACTCAACCTGACGATCAACGCGGCCCAAGCCATGCCCGAAGGAGGCCAGATCGTATTGACGGCCGCCGATCACGACAGCGGAATCTTGATCCGCGTGAGGGACCAAGGTCTTGGCATCGATCCCTCAAATCTCGATAAAGTCTTCGATCCCTTCTTCACAACGAAGGAGGGCGGCACAGGCTTGGGCTTATCTGTTGTCGATCAGATTGTTCGGCAATTGGGTGGCGCGGTAAGCGTAGAACACAATACGGACCGTGGCATGACGTTCTCCCTGTTCTTCCCCCGTACGGCCAAGGAGAAGGCATGACAGGAAAGCGGATCTTGGTGGTAGACGACGAGGAAAACCTCCGCCGAGTAACCCAAATGCGCTTGCAACAAGCAGGGTATGAAGCGCTGACCGCCCCTGATGGAGCTAGTGCGTTGGAAATCCTATCTCGCAATCCTCAGGATCTCATCGTGACAGACCTGAAAATGCCGGGAATGTCCGGCATCGATCTGTTGCGGCGGGTTAAAGAAGAGTTTCCCGAGGTGATCGTGATGGTCGTGACCGCGTTCGGCACGATTGAGTCAGCAGTGGAAGCCATGCGCTTGGGAGCGTATGATTACATCATTAAGCCCGTTCACGCGGATGCGCTCAAGCTTGTGATCTCTCGCGCGCTCGAACACCATCGATTGCGGGAAGAGGTGGTGAACTTGCGGAGCGCGATTGACCGGAAGTACGGTTTTGAAAACATTATCGGTAAAGCCAAGCCGCTGCTTACAACGCTGGATAACGCCTCGCGCGCGGCCCAAAGCGATTCGACAGTTCTCATCCGTGGCGAAACGGGTACGGGTAAAGAGCTTCTTGCTAAGGCTATTCACTTCAATAGTCCGCGCGGCGGGAAGCCCTTTCTAGTGATCAACTGCGGGGCAATTCCAAAAGAGCTTCTTGAGTCCGAGCTCTTTGGGCACATGAAGGGCTCCTTTACCGGCGCCCTCGCCAACAAAAAAGGCAAGATCGAGATGGCGGACCAAGGCACTTTGTTCCTGGACGAAATTGGCGAGATGCCCTTAGATTTGCAGGTGAAGATACTTCGCCTGATTCAAGAGCGGGAGATCGAAAAAATCGGTGCGGCGGCTCCAGCAAAGGTGAATGTTCGGATCATCGCCGCGACCCATCGCAACCTGCAAGCAATGGTGGAAGACGGCACTTTTCGCGAGGACCTCTACTATCGGCTGGCGGTAATCCCCCTTACTCTGCCGCCATTACGGGAGCGGCCTGGCGACATCATGGAACTGGTGACCATCTTCTTTCGAAAGTTTAAGGATCGCCTCAATCGGCCCGATTTGCAGCTTTCCGATTCCCTGTTGCCCTACTTTGCGAGCTACCGCTGGCCGGGTAATGTACGTGAGCTAGAGAACGTGGTGGAACGCCTCGTGGTGCTGGCCCCCGGCCATGAAGTTACGGTTTCTGACCTTCCAGATTTTCTTCGCCGGGACAAGCATCCGCTGGAGGCGATCCATCTTGAATTGCCGCCGGAAGGAATCAGCTTGGAAGCGGTCGAGAAAGAACTCGTCTTACGGGCACTGGAGAAATTCCAGTGGAATCAGACGAAGGCGGCCGAGTACTTGGACCTCAGCCGCAAGGTACTAATCTATCGGATGGAGAAGTTCGCACTGCGCAAAGACTCTTAGCTCACAGTCTTGGCGATTCGATCCATTGCCTCGTGTCCGGTCCCGAACTTGCAAATTGCATCGCAATGCAACGTGAGGTCGGAGAATAGCAGATAAGTTGGCTTCGGGCCGCCATTGCGCGTGAAAGAAGGGCGTGTGAGCTGAGCGATAACTTCTTTTTGACGGTCATCCGGAATCACCAATCGGAGTCTCGTTTCATGATCGGGCAGCGCCAGGAACAAGTCACTTAATCGTAAGATGCCAGAGTAAATTGATGTGCTCTTTTCCACCTCGAAGGCAGCGAGGATGCGGCCCGTTGGAACATCGACCCAAAGAACATCAATCAGCGCGATGGTGTCTCGAATCGACTCGTGTATGCCAAGCGACGGCAAGCAGGGCAAGCAAAGATCGGCCAAACGATTTCCTTCGAAACTGCGCCCCCGGTCGTTCAATGCAACCCAAACCCCATAGCCAAGTTCCTTGCCGATCCGTGACAACAAATATTGCATCCGCGTGTGAGCCTGATCTTGCGCCATGTCCTCACGAACTTCTTCGTGGCGCCGCCGCACCAGCGTTTCACGCTTTTTCGCTTCGGAATATAGAACTGCTTCCGCGTTGCCTTGCACAACCAGTTTGCCGGCACCGACCTCGTAGAGGAGGCCCGAGATCGCTCCCAAGTCCCTTGAAAAAAGCGACCTATATCGATTGTTGGTATCAATGATGGCTTCTCGCATCCGCAGGTAGCTATCCCACGAGCCCAGCTTCATCTTGGTCCCGAATAACAGGTTGAACCCATTCAATATTGCGGTGTTTGCTGGCGGGAGAAGTTCTGGGTGGAGAAAGTAAAGAATGTTTGCGACGGCTGGGCCAAGGCCTTTGATCTTAACGTCCGCGAGGCGAAGGATTTCGCGGAGAAGTTGATCTTCGGTCTTAGCCGCGAGGCAGTTGTCGAGAAAAGATCCGAAGGCACGCTTGTTCGATTCGTTCTCGTAGATGTCGGGAATTCGTAGTTTCGGCTTCCAGTAGAAAGCGTGAGCGGCTCCTTCGAACACTGCTTTTGTTCAGTGATACAGCTCAAGACGAATTCCAGAGCCGTACCCCTAAAGTCATTGCCGAATTGCCCGGAACGAATATCGATGGCTACTTGTTCCACTCCC
>JAYVUQ010000988.1:0-3568 GCA_043787785.1 Bryobacteraceae bacterium | reverse complement strand
CAGCAACTTGTCGATGCCCACCCAGAGTGAATGCGTCCACTTTAAATTGGGCGTAATCTTCAATAAGGACGGCCATAGGGCGGCATCGGTGGTGGTGTGAAAGATCACGTCAGCCGTGGGCGCGAGCCGCTCAAAAGCTTCGAGAGTCTCGCCCACTGCCAGGTTCGTCTCTGGGGGCAGCAGGTCCAAAAGGCGCAAGTGATGGGCGGTCGGATTTCCTAATACGAGAACAGTGTGTACGGCCATTGCCTTCCAGGATATATCCTGAAGAGGTGGACATGCGGTGTACCTGTGGCGCTTACCCTCCCGAAGACGCCCGCTTCTGTCATAAGTGCGGACGATCGATGCGGGGGGATGAACCAACGATTGACGAACTGGCGCCGCCGCCTTTACCGGCGATGGCGACAACGGCGATCGCCGATCCGCTTACCGAGATCAGCTTGCAGAATGGCCTCGCGGTGCGCGTCAGCCTGATTGCCTCTGGCCTGGCGGTGCTCTTGCTGGGCATCGCGGGAGTGACGGGCGACTCGGGCTTGCAGACCATCGCGTCATTGCTGCTGGCCTTAGGCTCGGGCTTTTTTGCCGTGTACCTGTATCGCATGCGCAGCGGCAAGCCGGTCTCGGTGTTGAGCGGCGCGCGCCTGGGATGGATCACCGGTGTCTTCAGCTTCTTGATTTTGCTGGTGATGATCACCATCGTCTTTCTCGCCCTTAGCGATCCGGCGTTTAAGGGGGCGATGCAAAAAGAGATGGAAAAGGCGGGGCGGCCAAGCGAACTGCAGGTGCTGGACAAGCCCGCCGAACTCGTACTTGGCTTTGCGACGATCTTTGTGACGCTGGCCATGATGAGCAGCGTGGGTGGCGCGATGGGCGCCAAGGTTCTGGGTGACAAGGTTCTGGGCCGCGAAGATCCGCCGGCGTAACTGCTACCCTGGCAGGGAATGATGGAGTCCATCCTCTCTACTGCCACCGCCTTGCGCGCTCGCCAAATCTCATGCGTGGAACTGATCACGGAGCGCCTGCGCCTGATCGGCGAATACGATCCTCAGGTGAAGGCTTTCCTCACCCTCACGGCCGACACTGCCCTCGACGCCGCGCGCGCCGCCGATCAGGAACTCGCCTCCGGTCACGACCGCGGCCCCCTGCACGGCATCCCCATCGCCCACAAAGACCTCTTTGCCACGCGCGGTATCCGTACCACCGGCGGCTCACTGATTTACAAAGACTGGACGCCCGGCTATGACGCGGCCGTCGTGAGCCAACTCGCGCTGGCCGGCTGTATTTCGCTCGGCAAGCTGAATCTGCATGAACTCGCCTACGGCGTTACGTCGCAGAATGAGCACTTCGGCGGCGTCAAAAACCCGTGGGATTCGTCGCGCATCCCGGGCGGCTCCAGCGGCGGCTCCGGTGTCTCCGTCGCCTTGGGTTTCGTCCTCTGCGGCACGGGCACCGACACCGGCGGCAGCATCCGAATTCCAGCCTCCTACTGTGGCGTGGCCGGCATCAAGCCTACCTATGGCCGAGTGAGTATGTTTGGGTGCCTGCCGCTGGCGCACTCTTTGGATCACATGGGCCCGCTGGCGCGTACGGTGCGTGATTGCGCCCTGCTACTGAACGCGCTAGCCGGTTACGACGAGCGCGATTCCGCATCGGTGCCCATGTCAGCCGAAGATTTCCTGCCGCCCGAAGGCCCGGTTTCGCTCGAAGGCCTGCGTATCGGCATGCCGGCGAGTTTCTATTTCGATCGGGCGGATCCGGAGGTGGTCGCCGCGGTCCACGCCATGGCCAAAGTGGCGCAGGCGGCTGGGGCCACGCTCGTCGATGTTGCCGTGCCGGACGTCTTGGCCCTCAATCAAGCCACGCTGACGGTGCAGTTGCCGGAGTCCACATACTCGATTGATCCGCTTGGCACTCGCGGCCATCTTTTGGGCCAAGCGGTGAAGCCAAATATCGACCGCGGCAGAACCGTGACGGCACTGGATTACTTGAATGCCCGGCAAACCATCGAACGCTTTCGTGGCGAGTTCGCTGATTTGTTTACTCATTGCGATGTGTTGTTCGCTCCTAGCACTCCCATCACCGCGCCGCCCATCGGCGTCGCCACCGTATTGATCGATGGCGTGGAGGAAGACACCCGCCTGGCGACAACGCGGCTGATGCGCGGTGCCAATGCCTTAGGATTGCCGGCGATGTCGATCCCGAGCGGATTCACATCCACTGGCATGCCGATGGGTTTGCAGATCATGGGCCCCGTATGGTCAGAGAGCCGGGTGCTGCGCGTCGCCGCCGCGATGGAAGACCGGACGGACTTTCATCTGCGCCGTCCCCCGATGTTGGGCTAGTAAGTGGCTCACTCCTGGGTGAATAGATCCTGCCTGATGATGCGTTCGCCCTTGAGGAGGATGAGCGTGATGCGCTCGGTGGCGGTGATGTCGGTGAGCGGGTTGCCGTCCACTAACAGCAGCGTGGCTTCTTTGCCCACGGTGAGGGTGCCGGTGCGGCCGGCGATTCCGAGCAGGCGGGCGGCGTTGCCGGTGGCGGCTTGCAGGGCGGCTCCGGGGGGCAGGCCGGCTTCTACCCAGAGCTTCATCTCGCGGTGGACGGCGGGGCCGTGAAACACCAGCGGATTGCCGGCGTCAGTACCGGTTACCAGCCGTACGCCCGCGGCATGGGCACGCCGCAGGTTATCGCCCGCGATTTTCATATCCATTCTGTAACTACCAAGGCCCTCGCGCACGGACTTGTTCGCGGCGGCCTGCATCAACTTACGAGTCGCCGCCAGCAACGGCGCGGGTACAGCTTGTTGCACCAGCGAAAATTCGAGTAACTCGGTACGCCCGGTAGCGAAACCGGTCATCCCTTCGAGGACGCTCAAAGTCGGGTCATAAGCGATATCGGCTCGGGCCATGCGGGTGAATACTTCGTCGGAAATGCGCTCGGACATCGAGCCGTGTTCGATGCTACTGGCTCCGGCGGCGACCGCATCGATCACGTCCTGTGCACTACCGGTGTGGATGGCTACCGGCAGGCCCTGCGCCCGGGCTTCGGCCGCCATCGCGGTGAGTAAGTCAGGGGTAGCTCGGTTGAAGGTGTATCCGGGCTGGCCGGCATCGAAGACGCCTTTAATGCAATCGACGCCCGCTTGCTTCAATTCGCGCACCATGCGGCGTGCTTCGTCGGGCGTCTTGGGCAGGCGTAAAAACTGGGCGCGGCCGGAGGCTTGCATGGCGGCGGGGAAGTTCTTGAGTAACTCAGTGGGGTGGCCGCCTTCGACGGTAAAGATGGGGCCGCAGGTGGCAAAGTCGGCGCCGGTGTGTTGCAGTTGGTCGATCTTCTTACGCAGGGCCAGCGCGGAATCTAGCCAATCGCCCGTGCTGCGGACGGCAGTGACTCCAGAGTAAAGATAGGCAGCGAGGGCGCGTTCGCCTTGCTTGGGCTTGGCGTAGTCTTGCGGGTTATCGTAGAAGCCGCCGGGCGCGCCGATGTGGATGTGGGCATCGATGAGGCCGGGCAGAATGGTCTTGCCGGCGCCTTCGACGGGGTCGGCTTTGAGGGTCTTGGGGTCGGG
>JAYVUQ010000987.1:0-14277 GCA_043787785.1 Bryobacteraceae bacterium | reverse complement strand
CCCTCAACGGGTGGTCTCGCTCCTTAATTATACTTTGGTACATTTTGTCATGTACACAACGA
Source organism: Bryobacteraceae bacterium (assembly GCA_043787785.1). Taxonomy (GTDB): domain Bacteria; phylum Acidobacteriota; class Terriglobia; order Bryobacterales; family Bryobacteraceae; genus JALHNI01. The sequence continues at coordinate 14,215 of JAYVUQ010000987.1, read as the reverse complement.
ACCTGCGCAAGGTGGGTGGTTCCGTCATGTTGGCCGTCCCCCCGGCGTTGCTGAATCTTCTTCATCTCCAGCCAGGGAACAAAGTGGGCATCGCTGTGGACGGTGGCCGATTGGTGGTGGAACCTCAGCATCGTCCTCGCTACACTCTTGCCGAACTCCTGGCACAATGCGATCCTCAAGCTCCGCTTACCGCAGAAGATCGCCAATGGCTCAACGATCAGCCAGCCGGTCGCGAACTCATCTAAATGAAGCGAGGAGACATCTGGTGGGTGGATTTGCACCCAACCATGGGTCACGAACAGCGCGGCGCTCGGCCGGTGCTGATCGTATCGCCCGATGCCTTCAATCACCTTACCCAACTGCCCGTTGTGTTGCCCATCACCAGCGGCGGAAACTACGCGCGCACCGCCGGCTTTGCCATTCCCTTGTCGGGCACGGTTACCACGGGTGTCATTCGCTGCGATCAACCCCGAGCGCTCGACCTAAAATCGCGGGGCGCAAAGCGAGTGGAGAGCCTTCCCGCAGCAGTTCTCGATGACGTACTCGCGAAGTTAACTACCATCTTCAACTAGCGTAGTAAATTCCCGCAAACCGCCCTTGTAACCCACTTTATAACAGACCCTTCCACAGCCTAATCCTTTCAGAAATCACGCCTGCCCTCCGCCATCCACAGCCTCCGGCCACCCCTCCCGCAACCGCTGTGCTTCGCACCTCAGCACAACGGCTTTCGCCTAAATTTCCAGGCCCACTTTCAACAGCCACCCATCCCCCTAACTCACTCTCCCCATGGCCCTTCCCCCGATTTCCACATTTCCACAGCACCGATGTCTTCTATCTTTTAATAGATAATCTTTATTTAAAGCAAATAAGAACACTCAGAAGGCTCGCACGATTCGACGTGACAGCGATACACTGATAGCTCACAAGCAGGAACCTCAAAGGAGCTAGAGGATGGAATTTACCGTCAACAAGGCCGACCTCGTTCGCGAGCTCGGTTTAAGTCAAGGCGTGGTCGAAAAGAAGACCACCATTCCCATTCTCTCGAACGTGCTTCTCGAAGCCGGCGACAATGGGCTTACCGTTACCGCTACCGACCTGGAGTTGGGCATCCGCTCTACGTGCGCGGCCAAAGTGAAAAGCGCGGGTGCGGGAACCATTCCGGCCAAGCGTTTGCTCGATTACGTGCGCCTGCTGCCCGATGCCGAAGTCACCATCAAGTTTATGGAGAATCAGTGGGCGAACCTCACTTGTGGCCGCTCCAAGACACGCATCGCGGGGATGTCGCGCGAAAGCTATCCCGAACTCCCCGTCACGCCTGAAAAGATCGTCGATCTGCCGGCAGGCCTGCTCGCTTCGATGATCACGCGCACCATCTTCGCCATCTCGAACGAAGAGTCCCGCTTCACATTGAACGGCGCCCAACTCATCCTCAAGCCCGATTCCATCACCATGGTCGCCACCGACGGCCATCGCCTCGCCTTGGTGGAAGAGAAGACCGTTTTAGAGGGCCTCACCGGGGTCTACAAGGCTTTGCTGCCCAAGAAGGCGATGACTGAGATCCTCAAGCTTGCCAGCGACGCTGGAGCCGATGCCAAGATCGCTTTTTCCGGTGACGACAATCACCTCTTCTTCCAATTCGGCAATCGCCTGCTAATTTCCCGCAAGCTCTCCGGCAACTTCCCCGATTACGAGCGCGTCCTGCCCAAGGAACACGCATTTTCCGTGAATCTCGCCAAAGACGAACTCAAAGCCACCATTGAGCGGGTCGCTCAGTTTTCTGACGACCGCTCGCGTGCCATTCGCCTGCAAGTCTCGCCCGGCGAGGTGAAGATTTATTCGTCCCTTTCAGAGACCGGTGAAAGCGAAGAGTCCATTCCAGTGGACTATGCCGGTCCCCTTGTCGAAATCGGCTTCAACGCCTCCTACATGATCGAGTTCCTGCGCGCCCTGCCCACACCCGAAGCCAAGTTCCTCTTCAAAGACGGCCAGTCCGCCGGCGAAATGCAGCCCGGCGAGGCAAGCGAGCAACTCACCTACCGCTATGTTGTCATGCCCATGCGGATCTGAGGCAGCCTACTCCACCTCCACCACGCCGTTCTTCATCACTAACTTCACCCTCCGCAACGCCTGGATATCGGCCATCGGATCGCCATCTACCGCAATCAAGTCGGCTAACAAACCCGGCTTCACCATACCGATATCCATATGCAAAACGCGACCCGCCACTGAGGTTGCCGCCTTCAAAGCATCGATCGCCGGCATACCGTATTCCACCATCAATTCCAGCTCCCGCGCATTGTCGCCATGAGCAAACACCCCCACGTCGCTGCCGCTCAGGATCGTCACCCCGGCGGCCAGGGCGGCCCGGAAGCTGGCTCGCTTGGCCTGTAGGCGCGCCGGTTCAGGCTGTTGCCCCTTTTTCCATCCGGCGTATTGCGACGTCGCATCGCCCGCGGCCAGCGTCGGGCAAAGCGCCACCTTGCGCTCCACCATCAGCCGAAAGATCTCGGGCGTGCCGCCATCGCCGTGCTCAATCGTTTCCGCGCCCGCCAGGATGGCCCGTCGCATGCCCTCCGCCGTACTGGCATGCACCGCCACCGGCACTCCCGCGCTACGGGCCGTCTCCACTGCCATTTGCATCTCGGCCAAAGAAAACGTGGGATGCGCCCCGGCATGCGGACCCCAACGGTAGTCCGCATACAGCTTCACCCAATCTGCCCCGTGCCCAATCTGGTCCCGCACCACCCGTAGCAGACCCGCGCCATCCGCCTCTTCGGCTCCTTGCGGCACATGCCATTCGGCGGCGAAGCCTTTGGGGGCGTAGGTGCCCGTAGCGACAATGGCTTTGCTCGCCACCAGCAGCCGCGGACCCGCAATCAGGCCTTCCCGCAAAGCTTGTTTCAGGTCCGCATCGGCATACCCCGCGCCCTCGGTGCCCAGGTCCCGAATCGTCGTAAAGCCAGCCCGCAGCGTGGCACGCAGATTGTTAACGGCCCGCACCGTACGCAGCGCAACGCCTTGCTTCGCCACCTGATCGTTCCACGGAACCTCGTTATAGGGATGCAGCAGGACATGTGAATGTCCCTCCACCAGGCCGGGCATCAAAGTGCGATTGCCCAGGTCGATCAGCTTGGCGCCTCCCGTGTCGACCTGGGGCCCTGCCGCTTCGATCCGATTGCCCCGCACCCGTACGCTCCAGTTCGAGTGCATCGCTTCGCCATCGAAAACACGCGCCGCTTTGAGGACGATCACCTCCTGCGCGGCGAGCGGAATCAGAACTAACGACAAGACGAACGAACGTATCGGCATGAACCATCTTAACTAGCCCACCAGCACGACCTTATTGCATTTGATACACATAAATCTGGCGGAACACCGCTGGCGGCTCTCAGCTTGGTGCGGATCTTCGAACGCTGCGTTCCCTTTCGCCGCTTATGTGGCCGTCATCCTGGACCAGGAGGGCTTCGTCGACAACCATCGCAAGGACCGTCGGACTCTAGATTTGTTAATTTCCAATCTTTCATTTATGTTGTAGGACCCTATAGAATCAGGGGAGTACCTCCGATCTTTGTTTGATATGGGAGCAGGTGACCGAATTTGAAGCAAGTATTTTTGCCAGGGAAGCGCATCCGCTGTCCCCGGTGTCAGTCGGATCAAGTTCGGGTCTCAGCAGGACGAACGGTTAGCGACTGGTTGAAAGAGGTTTTCGGCGTTCGGCCTCTTCGCTGCGAACGTTGCGTCCTGCGTTTTTCCGCGTTTACCCCTGTTCTCCGCGTCTCCGAACCGAAGCCCGAGCGCAAGGCGCCGGTGACCTTCGACTTGGTCTCCCGACGGTCGCAACTGGTGCCCGACTCGGCCAGCCCGCTCTCTGAGATCCAGTTAATTGAACTCGAGTGGCAGGAGAAAATTCAGCCCGACGGCCTGGTGGAACAGACGCTTTGCGCGCAATTGGCGCATGCCACCTGGCATCTGCGTTGCTTGCACCTCGCAGAGCGCGAAGCGCTGGCAAGCGCGGTCAGTAACCGTTGTTTCAACGGGGAGTCGGTGATGAGCCTCATGACCTGGCGCCGGGCTGCGGAAAGCTCGATTCAGACGGCCTTGCAACAATTACAGGGCTATCGCCAAGTCGGGCCAAGCCGTGGACCCACACCTCAACTCGGAACTAGCGACCTGTTAGCCTTGTCCGAGGCCGTCGACCCCACCGCAACCGAGCACCACCTCGCCTTTGCCCAAGGCAACTGAATCCTCATCCTGGGCCCAATTGTAGTGAGATAGTAAAGCATCCCGCCATGAGAATCCTCGCCCTCCTCGCTACCGCATCAGCCTTTGGCCAAACCACCCATCGCCTTTCTGCGACCGCCGACACCGTGGTCGTTGGCTACTACGATGCCTCTACCCTTCCAGTATTGAAGATCGCCTCCGGCGACACCGTTGTCGTTGAAACGCTAGGCGTAGGCTCTGCGGAATTGCTCGAGGCGGCTGGAGTGCCCAAGGCGAAAATCGAGCCCGCCAAGTACGCGATCGCCCAAAAAAGCCCCGCCGCGCGCGGCCATTTTCTCACCGGTCCCATATATGTCGAAGGCGCCGAGCCCGGCGATGTCCTTGAAGTCGACATCCTCGACGTCAAGATGACCCTCGATTACTCCTACAATGGCATGGGCCCAAACGGCGTGTTGGCCGACCTATTTGCCAACCGGCCCGCAGCCGAAAAACGGCGCATCATTCCCCTGGACCGTACCCGCATGGTCGCCCCCTTTGCCCCGGGCATCGAAGTCCGCCTCCGGCCTTTCTTCGGCAGCATGGGCGTCGCCCCGCCGAGCGGCGCCGGTCGCATCAGCAGTTCCCCACCCAACATGCACGCCGGCAATCTCGATAACCGTGAACTAATTGCCGGCACCAAGCTCTTCATCCCGGTGTTTGAGGCGGGGGCCTTGTTTCAAGTCGGCGACGGCCACGCCGCCCAAGCCGATGGCGAGGCCGACCAGACTGGCCTCGAGACCTCCCTCACTGGCACCTTTCGTTTCCACGTCCGCAAAGATCTCAAGCTCAAGTGGCCCCGCGCCGAGACGCCCACCCACTGGATCGCCATGGGCCTCAACGCCGATATCGCCGTTGCCATCCGCATGGCCGCTGAAGAGGCACTATCCTTCCTCACCAAGGAAAAGAAGATGTCCGACGCTGACGCTTACATGCTGATGAGCGTTGGCATCGACCTACGCATCACCCAACTGGTAGACGGCATCAAAGGTGCCCACGCCATGATCCCCAAGGCGCTCTTTGTAACGAACCCACGGTAGCTAGCTCACAGTGGCGCGGGTCTCCAGACCGGCGTGAGATTTCTTCGCAGTCTGGGGCAAAGCGCCCGATTACCAGAACAGCTTCAGGCCCAACTGGAACTGCCGGGCCTCCAGCGCCGACGTATAAGCCAGCGGCGTCGAAGCGCTGTTGCGGTTAGCCACAATCGGGTTCGGCAAACTCGACACCGGCACGTCCCCGACAATGTTATTTACCGCGCGAAAGTTAGTCCGGTTCAGCAGATTAAAGCCCTCCGCCAAAAACTCCAGCGCCTGATTCTCTCGCGCGCCCAAGCGGAAGCGGCGAGACACTCGTAAGTCCACACTGGCGAAATTCGGGCCGCGGCCCATATTGCGGCCCAGCGTCGCCGGGCGCTTATTATTCACATACGTATCTCCCTGGCTGTCCACGCCCGTCAGGACATTGAAAGGCCGGTAAGAGCTGGCAATGAAGATCGGCGCCAGGCTCCAATCCCGCGTGAATTTATTCTTCGCCTGCGATTGATACACGGCGTGAAAAACTGTCCGGTGCTTCTGGTGGAAAGAGGATAGCGCTCGTTCGGCCCGGAAGTTCAGCTGGTCCTGCGGGGAATAGTCGGAGTTGAAGTCGGTCGATTCGTCGATCGCCCGGGAGAACGTCTGGTTGAAGTTAAACGAGAAGCCCTTGGAGTATCGCTTCGAGACCTGCAGAATCCCGGCATGGTAGAACGAGTTGGCGTCCGAGATGGAGTTATTCAGCTGCAGCAACAGCGGATTCGGCCGGACAAAAGTGGGGCGTCCATCGGGCAGCCGTTGGCCAGAGTAAGCTACGTTGCGGCCCGTGTTCCGCGCCAGATGCGCCGCCCGGTTGAAGTTATAACCCAACGATACCGCAAAGCCGCCGATTTGCCGCTCCACCTCAAAACTGGCTTGATGCGCCCATGGGTTCTGGAAGCCTGGCTCGATTCCAAACACAACTGACCCGGGCAAGTTGGGACCCACCCTTACCCCGAATTGCGCCAAATCCGCCGTAGTGATTTGCCGGTTGCCGATCACTCCCTGTGCCGTCAGCGTCTGGAAGACGGTGGCCGAGGTGACGAATTGGTTGTTACGCGGATCGCGAAAAATCGCGCTTGAGGGCGTAAGCAACACCTGGTTGATAAAACGGCCGGAAAGCGGATCGGCCACCCCGGCGATTTGCCCGTTGATCTGCGAATAGTAAAGTCCATAGCCGCCACGGATCGCCGTCTTCTGGTCATTACCCGGCGCGTAAGCAAAGCCCACGCGGGGCCCGATGTTGTTATAGTCGCGCGGCACCACCGGGTTGTGCTTCTCGAGTTCATAACGCAAGCCGCCATTTAAGGTGAGATGCGAATTCACCCTCCAGGTGTCCTGCACGAAAAGGTTATAGCGCGTCGTCTTGATCTTGTAATTCGGATCGCCAAAGCCCTGTTGGTAAAGTTCGGGAATGCCGAGCGAGTAAGATTGTAACGCCGTGATTGGTTGGCTCAAGACCGGAATCAGCCGCTGCTGTCCGGACGCCGCCAGCAATCCGCCCAGTGTCGTCGCGATATTGGGATCGCCAGTCGCCGACTGCAGCACCAGGCCGAGCGGTATGCGGGAGCCAAACGTGAACCGGCCTCCAAGAAACGTGTCCGACTGCTGATTCACCCGCACCGGGTTAATGTCCCAGCCGAACTTGATGCTGTGCTTACTGGAGATATAGGAATAGTTCTGCAGTGCCTGATAATGGCGCTCGATATTGCGATAAGGCACAAAGATCTGGCGTCCGAAGAAGCCAAAACCATTGATGTTGATCTCCGGGCCGTTGGGGTCGTTGGGCAACACCTTCAGCCGGTTGTAACCCCACTGCGCGCGGGTCTCCATAATCCAGCGCGGATTGAAGATGTAAGTATCGGATACCGCCCCCGTCAAGTCTGTCTGGTTCACCGACCGTCCGCGACTGAAGCCATCCAGCGCCCCGAAGGCATTATTGCTCGAAGGATTCTTCGTGAAGTTGCCCCGCAGAAAAAAATTGTGATTGTCGTTCAGGCGTACGTCCCACTTGCCGGATAACTGGTTATTTCGCTCGGAGAACGGGAAGTTGCCCGAGTTCTGCGTGAACAGCTTGGAAACCTGCGGGTTGTTGCCTGGCACCAGCAACGCGCGGCCCTGTCTTGCCAAGCCCACCAATGCCGGGCTACCTGTGGCTTCGAGGAAATTGAGTAGGTCCGCCTGCCCTGGGGGCAACCGGTTGAACAGACCGCGATCCTGCAGGATCGGGATGAAGTTCGTCTCCTGCCGGTTCAAGTGTTCATAGGCGAAAAACAGAAACTGCTTATTCTTCACCAGGGCGCCCCCCGCCGTCGCCCCCGCCTGCACACGGGTAAAAGCGGACTTGCCCGGGTCAAAGTAATTGCGCGCTTGAATATCGCGATGCCGCAGGAACCCGAACACATTCCCCTTCCAGGTATTCGTGCCGGACTTGGAAATGATATTGATCACCCCGCCCGACGCATTGCCGAACTCCGCCGAAAACGAGTTCCGGTTGATCTGAAACTCCTGCGCCGCTTCCTGCGAAAACGTCGGCCGTACGCCACCGGAGACTCCGTAGTTTTCGAGACCATCGATAAAAAAGCCATTGCCGCGCCCATTGGAGCCGCCAAAGCTCAGCCCCGAGTTGGGCGTCTGGATCGGCCGGAAGCTCGTATCGTCGGCCAAAGTCTGCGTCGACACCACACCCGGCGCCAGCACCGCAAAGTCCAGAAAGTTCCGTTTGTTGATCGGCAGGCTCGCGATGGACCGTTGCTCCACCGTATTCGATTGCTGCGTCCGCTGCACCTCCACGGCCGCCGCGTCGGCCGTTACCACCACCTCGGTGGCCACCGCGCTCGGCGTTAGCTCCACCCGCAAGGAAACGATATCGCCCACCCGCACCAATACGCCTTCCGTCACCTTCGTCGCGAAGCCAGCCGCTTCCACCCGCATCCGATACGTGCCCGGCGGTACCAGCGAGACGGCGAATTCGCCCTCCGCATTGGCTGTCGTGGCGCGCGTAAATCCCCGCTCGGCGTCCAATAGGGTAACCTTGGCGTCGCCAATCACCCCGCCACTTCCATCCATCACCACGCCTCGCACGTCACCGGCATTGCTGGTGGCCTGCGGATAGACGACACTGCTGCAAATCAAAATAGCTAACACTGCACGGTGAAGCATATTTCTCCTTTTGCCTTTGAAACTATCATGGGATTGTCACAAACACCAGCGGGTCTTAAATCAGGTACGATTTGAGAAGCTTAGTTAATTCTTCGGAGGTCAGTTGAGTCATCCCGCAATTCCCTATGTCGCGCCCATGGCGGCATTCCTGGCCATTCTGTCAATTCAGGGTTACTTAGCACCGCTGGGGCCCATCGAGTTTCCGCTGCGGGTTCTGTTGTTAACGGGGTTGCTATGGTTTTTCTCCCGCCACGTGATCTCGTTCCGCTGTGTACGGCCCGTCGAAAGTATCCTGCTCGGTATCGCCGTCTGTGCCCTCTGGGTCGCCCCGGACCAGTTGTTTCCCGGCTACCGCTCCCACTGGCTGTTTTCCAGTCTCGGTACCCTGAATACCTCCATCGACGCCAATTTACTGGCCAACCCCATGGTTCTGTTCTTTCGCTCCATCCGCGCCGTCATCCTGGTGCCGATTATCGAGGAACTCTTCTGGCGCGCCTGGATGATGCGCTGGCTCATCAAACCGGAATTCGAAACCATCCCGCTCGGCGCTTACTCCGCCCAGGCTTTCTGGATTGTCGCCGTGCTGTTCGCTTCTGAACACGGCCCCTTCTGGGAGGTGGGTCTTATTTGTGGCGTCATCTACAACTGGTGGATGGTGAAGACCAAAAGCCTCGGCGACCTAATCCTCACCCATGCGGTCACCAACCTCTGCCTCAGCCTCTTTACGATCGCCACGAAACAGTGGCAGTATTGGCAGTGAAATGACTTCCGCGAGGCTGTTTGAAATCGTGAGTACGCTGGTGCTGCCGGGTTGGTTCCTGCTGGTCGCCTTGCCCGATTGGCGCTTCACCCAGCCGGTGGCTGCGGTGTGGCTACCGCTTACCTTGGCGATCACGTATTTGACGCTGCTGGTGCAACATTGGGGAGAAAGCGCGGGCGGCTTCGGCAGCCTGGCTGAAGTGGGTCAGCTCTTCGCCAACTCGAATGTCTTACTGGCCGGCTGGATCCACTACCTGGCTTTTGACCTGTTCATCGGCGCTTGGGAAGTGCGCGACGCGCAGAAGCACCAAGTGCCGCATTGGCTAGTGATCCCCTGCTTGCTGCTCACCTTTCTGTTCGGCCCGGCCGGGTTGCTACTGTATTTTCTGATCCGCTACGCCCTTCGCCGGCAAATGGCCTTGGCGGCCAACTGAAAAAGCGGGGCTAGCCATTCGGCCAACCCCGCTCTTCCCTATGCGGGAAACACCCTTAGGCGTGAATCACCACCGGAATGGTGCGCGTTTTGGCCGCCTCTTTCTTCGGCAGCGTGATCGTCAACTCGCCGTTCTTATAATCCGCCTTCACGTGCTCGACATCGAGAGTATCCGGTAGCGTGTAATGGCGGGCAAAGGCTCCAAACCCGCGCTCGATGCGCCGAAAACCCGGCTGCGTCACATCGCTCTCGAACTTGCGTTCGCCTTTGATCGATAGGGTCCGGTTCTCGAATTTCACCTCGATTTGATCCAAAGGCACGCCGGGAAGGTCAGCCTTCAGGATGATGCTGTGCTCATTTTCGATGACATCCACGGCGGGCGTCCATACCTGCGTCGCCGGCTCAGCGGTGGGCTCGGCGAATTGGGCGAGGGCTTCGTCGAAGACATGGAAAGGAGTGCGGAAGCTGGTTAAGGTCATGGTGGTGTTTCTCCGTGTTGAAATATACTTACTGTCATAGTATGTAATATGAGTGTTATATTGTCAAGTTATTTGATACGGACTATATTTCACATGTTTTCAGTCAGTTCCACCCACTCCACCCACGCCTCCACCAAATACGGCCCCAAAAACGCCGCCGCCTGCTCCTCCGCCGCCCTCAACACCCGCTCCGCGTGCGGCCGGCTCGCCGATACCGTCACCGCCGCAATCACTGCCCGGTTCCGTAACTCCATGTCCTCCGTCTCCGACACCGCCAGGTTGAACTTCTTCCGCAGCCGCTCCTTCAAACCGAGCACATAGTGCCGTTTGTCCTTCAGCGAATGCGAATCCACCAAATGCAGTTCCAGCGTCAACAGTCCGATCACAGGCATATGCCGCGAGTTTACAACCTCGCCTCAGCGGGGGGAAACTCAACCGGATAAACTAACAGCATGAGATATCTAATTGTCCCCTTGCTCGCTACCGGCATCCTGGCCCAATCCACCGAAGACCCCCGCCTAAAGTTAGCCGCCGAGGTGCTCACCGAGGTGATGAACATTAAGGAAAAGGCCATTCCGCAAGAGTTGCTTGAGAAGGCTCAGTGCGCCGTCATTGTTCCGGGTCTCAAAAAGGGCGCCTTCATTGTGGGCGGCAAATTCGGCCGCGGCTACCTGATCTGTCGGCAGGACGACAAAGTCGGCTGGAAGAGCCCCGCCGCCATCCGCATTGAGGGCGGCAGCGTCGGCTTCCAAATCGGTGGCGCTGAAATGGACGTCGTACTCCTTGTCATGAACAAACGTGGCGCCGAACGACTTCTCGAAAGCAGGTTCACCATGGGTGGCGAGGCCAGTATCGCCGCCGGCCCGGTCGGGCGCGATTCCTCAGCCCAAACCGACGGCATGATGACCGCTGAAATGCTCAGTTACTCCCGCCAACGCGGCGTCTTTGCGGGCATCTCGCTGCAGGGCGCCTCCTTGCGCGAAGACCTTGATCGAAACAAAGCCATGTATGGCAAGCGTCTCACCAATAAAGAGGTGCTGACCACCAACCCGGCTGCTCCCGCCGCCGCCGCCGCACTCCTCCAGGAGCTCAATCGCTACTCCAGCCGCAAATAAGCCAAAATAGGCTGAGGGAGAACTTGACAACGCTATATACTGTTGGCAATGCCTACGTATACGCGGATTGCCCTCGTATTTTCCCTCAGCCTTTCCGCTTGGTCTGCCGACGACCCTGGCTGCCCCGGCTACCCCATCGCCCTGCGTGCCCAATGGGAGAGCAGCCTCGCTCTTGACCAGGCCTACGTCGCCTATCGGAAAAATCCCGCCCCCCGCCGCTCTACTGCCTCCTACGCCCGCAATAGCTTCATCGACCAATTGCTCCTGGGCAAAATGGCCGAGGATGGCGTCGAACCCGCGCCCCTCACCAATGACGCCGAGTTTGTCCGCCGCGCGTATCTCGACCTTACCGGCCGCATTCCGACTCCCGAACAAGCCGAAGCCTTCTTCAGCGACAGCCAATCCGCCAAACGCACAAACTTAATCTCCAGCCTGATTGGCTCGCCCGCCTTCATCGACCAGTTCACCCTCTTCTTCTCGAATAAGTACAAAGTGACCCGCGGCAACTCGAACGTGGGCCTCGCCGGACGCAATGTCTTCTACCGGTTTGTCCGCGACGCCTTCGCCAAGGATCGCCCTTATAACCAGTTCATCGCCGAGATGCTCTCCGCCAGTGGCGAAGTCGACACCGTCCCCGGCACCCAGTTCTTTGCCCGCAATATCGCCGAGGATGGCCCACTGCAAGACACTTGGGACAACACCACTGATGTCATCACCACCCAGTTACTGGGCTTCAAGAGCGAATGCGTCTCCTGCCACAACGGCCGCGGCTACCTCGATAAGATCAACGTCTACCTCACCCGCAAAACGCGCGCCGATTTCTGGCAGATGTCCGCGTTCCTCTCCCGCATGAACTTCCTCCGCTGGAGCGATGACACCATCGGCTTCCGCCCCCGCGTCGTTGTCATCGACCGTGAATATGGCAACTACTCCGGCGCCGTCAACACCGCCGGCAATCGCCCTCCCCGCGCTAACACCAACTACGACCCCGCCTTTTTCCTCACTGGCGATGCGCCCAAGAGCGGCAACTTCCGCCACGAACTGGCCCGCATGGTCACCGGTGACCGTCAGTTCGCCCGCGCCACCGTCAACACCCTCTGGGACTATTTCTACGGCCACGGCATCGTCGATCCGCCCGACGCCTGGGACCTTGCCCGGGTTGACCCGGCCCGCAAACCACCCGAAGGCTGGCCCTTCCAAAACTCCAACCCCGAGCTCCTCGAAGCCCTCACCGACCACTTCATCAAAAACAACTACTCCATCCGCGAAATGGCCCGCCTGATGACCAGCTCCACCGTCTATCAGCTCTCCAGCCAATACCCCGGTGAGTGGAAAGACGCTTACACCCGTTACTTCGCCCGCGGCTTCCCCCGCCGTATGACCTCTGAAGAGGCCTACGACTCCATCATCACCGCCACCCGCACTGAGGCCCCCATGTCGGTCTTGGGCTGGGATCGCCCCGTCAACTATGCCAACCAACTGCCTGACCCGACAGAGCCCGCCACCGACGGCGGTGTCACCAACCTGCTGGCCCAGTTCGGGCGCGGCAACTGGCTCACGGTCGCCAACAACAACGGCCCCACCCTGCTCGGCCTGCTCTACTCCATGAACGATAGCTTCGTGGTCTTCCGCACCATGGGCGACACCCGCGCCTCCGTCGTGCCCAACAACCGCGTCAGCCAGGTACACGCCAATGCCACCTCCGACGAGGACGCCATCCGCCGCATGTTCCTCGCCACCCTCACTCGCTACCCCACCGACGCTGAAACCGCCACCGTCATGGCTAATCGCAGTGGCACCCGCGACCAATGGCTCAGCGACCTGCAATGGGCGCTCTTAAACAAACTCGACTTCATCTTCAACTACTAGAGGCCCCATGAACCACACCCGCAAAAACTGCAACGGTCATGCGCCGGTTACCCGGCGGCATTTACTCTTCGGGGCTGCCACTGCCGCCAGCGCCGGTCTGCTCCAGGCCCATCCGGACGCTGAAGTCACCACCACTCGCGCCGCCACCCGTCTGCGCGGCACCGCCCGCTCCTGCATCTTCATCAACCTCAACGGCGCACCCAGCCACCTCGATCTCTTCAATCCCCAGGATGGCCCCTGGAACCCGCGCGACGTCGACTTGCGTCAAGGCCCCGGCGGCATGGTGCTCTCGAACAAATTCTTCCCCAACCTCACCAAAATCTCGAACGACCTCTTAACCCTGCGCTCCGTCCAAAGCTGGGAAAACGCCCACGAGCGCGGCCAGTTCTACATGCAGACCGCCCGCTCTCAGAACCCCGCTTTCGCCGGCGAAACGCCCCACATCGGCGCGGTGATTTCGCGCGAAAAAGGCGCTACCGGCCTCATCCCGCCCTTCATGTCCTTCAATCAGAGCAATCTGCAGGGCGCCACGTTCCTCGGTGGCCGCTTTCAGCCCATGATGCCCCCCGCGCAGCGCGGCGGCATTTCCACCCTCGCCCACAACTTCTTCGGCACCGCCGACCAAAGCCGCACCCGCTTCGACCGTCGCTTCAAGCTCCTCGAAAACCTCGACTCGCCCCTCCGCGAAGCCCCCTACAACCAGGGCATGGCCGACTACGCCAGCTTCTATTCCCAAGCCCGCCGCATGATGTACAACGACGCCGTCGACCAGGTCTTCCAATACGGCGCCACCGACGAAGGCCGCTACGGCAACACCGCCATCGGCCGTTCCTTGCTGATTGCCCGCAATGCCGTCAACGCGAACAACGGCGCGGTGTTTATCAACTGCACCATGGGCGGCTGGGACCTTCATGACACCATGTTCGACCTCGCCCGCGGCGGCAACTTCTATCAGCTTTCCGGCGAACTCGACCGCGCCGTCGGCGCCCTCGTCGAAGACCTCCGCACCTCCGGCAACCTCAACTCCACCCTCATCGTCATGATGGGCGAATTCGGCCGCACCCCCGGCAA
>JAYVUQ010000986.1:0-11420 GCA_043787785.1 Bryobacteraceae bacterium | reverse complement strand
CGAAGATGCGCCGAAGGACGAAGTCCGCGTAATCGACACCGGCCTGAATGACGAAGAGGCCGCGCTCGATGAGATTCAGGAATTGGCGGAAGCCGCCCTGGAGCGTGACGCGGAGTTAGTGGAGCCGGTGACGGTGCCGCTGGCATTGCGGCCCGACGAAGCCGATTTGCGGCTCCCCTTAAATAATGTGGCCGCAACCGAGGACGGAGAGTTGAGCGACGAGGCTGACGATGAAGGTGAGGACGAGCTAGAAACGGTGGAGGGTGCCGAGCCGGCGCTGCCGTTGGCGGGATTCTCAGCGCACGTGCGCTCTCCCGAACAGGGACGGTTCTTACAGCAGCGCCCCGCTGCAGGAGCAGCGGGTGGGCGTCGTGGCCGCCGTCGAGGCCGTCGCGGTCGTGGTGATCGCCCAGCATCTACCGACGATGCTAAGTCCGACGTCGCGCTGCCGATGGGCGACGCGGCGGCTGGCGGCGAAGGTGAATTGGCTGCGCCAGCGGCCACGGCGCCCACGGCAATGGCCAAAGGCGAGTTGCCAATCGAGGGGCTGGCTGCCGGTGCGGCCCAGGTTCCGGTGGTCGACGGTTTGGCCCAGGATGATTCCGCCGCGCGGCCGCAACGCAGTGATCGCCCTGAACGCTCCGAGCGGGGTGGAAGAGAGGACCGGGGAGGCCGTGGCCGTGGTCGCGGTGATCGGGCAGGCGGTGATCGGGCAGGTGGTGATCGTAGCCCCAGCAGTGAGTCCCGCACCAGTGAGTCCCGCACCAGTGGGCCTAGCACAAGTGAGCCTCGCGGTGAGTCCCGCACTGGTGAGTCGCGCAGTACCGAAAGCCGTGAGCCCCGCTCCGATCGCGGTGGTGATCGCGGTGGCGACCGGCAACGTCCGCCGCTGCCTTCCATCAGCGACCTCTTGAAGGAGGGCCAGGAAATCCTGGTCCAAATTGCCAAGGAACCCCTGGGACAGAAGGGCGCGCGCATCACTTCGCACATCGCTCTGCCCGGCCGCTATTGCGTCTACATGCCCACCGTGAACCACACTGGCGTGTCGCGCAAGATCGAATCCGACGCCGAGCGTCATCGCCTGAAGCAAATCCTCGTGGCCAACACCGAAGGCATGCCCGGCGGCTTTATCTGCCGCACGGCCGGCGAAGGCCGCACCGAACAGGACATCGCGCAGGACATCACCTACTTGCATAACCTGTGGGTAGAGATCAAGCGCAAGGCGGACGCCAAGCCCGCGCCAGCGCTGCTCTATCACGATGTCGAAATCGTCGAGCGCATTCTGCGCGACCAACTCACCGAAGACTTTAAGGCCATCTGGATCGATAGCGAAGAGGTTTACGAACAGGTGCTGCGGTTCGTCCAACGCCTGCAGCCGAATCTCGTCAATCGGGTCAAGATGTTTACCCGGCCGGTGCCGATCTTCGACTTCTTCAATATTTCGGCGGAGCTCGAAAAGGCGCTCAAACCGAAGGTATGGCTGAAGTCCGGCGGCTTTATCGTTATCAATCAAACCGAAGCACTCGTGGCGATCGACATTAATACGGGCAAGTACGTCGGCAAAACGAATCGCCTCGAAGACACGATCGCCAAGACGAACGTCGAAGCCGTGAAAGAAATCGTCCGCCAGATTCGCCTGCGCGACCTGGGCGGCATTATCGTGATCGACTTCATCGATATGGACGAGCGCAAGAATCGCCAGAAGGTGATGCAGACGCTGGAAGATGCGATGCGCGTCGACAAGGCCCCGTACAAGATCCTCCAGTTCAACGACTTTGGCCTGGTGGCCATCACCCGCAAGCGAGTGAAGCAGTCGCTTGAGCGTACGCTTTGTATGCCCTGCCCGCACTGCGAAGGTGCCGGTTACATCAAGAGCGTCCATACCGTTGTCGTCGAGATTGTGGGCGAAGCGCGCAAGATGGCGCGTGCGTTCCGCGATAGCAAGGACATCGAACTGCGCGTCCATCCCGATGTCGCCAAAGAACTCAAGAGCAGCGGCAACAGCTACCTCGAAGAGATCGAGGAGATTGTGGGCATTCCGGTGGCCGTCGTCAGCGATGCGACTATCCACCATGAGAAGTTCTCGCTGGCTTAATAGCGGTACAGAAGCCCCGGATTCGCTTGCGCGGAATCCGGGGCTTTTTTGCGGCTTGATATTGCTTCTCCGAGATTGCGCGGCTCGAGAGCTGCGACCCGAGTTCCGATGGCCGGAAGCCGAACAAAACCAACCTTAGTCATAGGAAATTCTCCTGAGACGCCTTAGATCGGGGCCTTAGATACCCTAAGGTTTGGACGTCACTCTGCCGAAGTACTCCTTGGCATATGACTGTGCTCGCCTTTACCCGTTGGCTCGCGACGACCTCGCTCATGCGTTGGTGGGTGGGACGGCGCGCGTCGGAGATCTGCGGGCCCGTGGAGCGCCTACGCTTTCTGCAGACCCATCAGGTGACATTAAGCGACCTGCGGGCAAGGCCTACCGTGCCGGTGCCGTATTGGGTGGTGCTAGTGAGTGGCGCGGCGATCGGCGTTAGTTTTCTAGGGGTGGTGTCGTGGCGTTCGGCGAAGAGCGGCCCGGTGACGGCGCCGGCGCAGGCGGCGGAACTCGCGAAAGTGGACAAGCCCACGCCGATGGTAAAGATCGCCGCGCCGGCCAAGGTCTGGGTAGTGGAATCGTCTGCCGCCATTGACACGTATTCCAATGGCTTGCGGGTGGAGAAAAAGTTCGCTACCCCCAACCGGGCGCGCGCCTATTACACCTACCACCGGAACAAGAACCTGGATATTTCGCTCGCCATTCGCGACCGTCCCGTGGGCGTCGTCTTTCATACCACCGAGAGCCACATGGCCGAGTTCACGCCCGCCAATAACCGCTCACTGCGGCGCTACGGAGAGTCGCTGATTGGCTTTATTCAGGAGAAAAAGGCCTACAATTATGTCATCGACCGGTTCGGACGAGTCTTCCGCGTGGTGGAAGAGGGCGACGTCGCTTTTCATGCGGGCCACTCCACGTGGGCCGACGACGAATCAGTGTATTTGAACCTGAATGATAGCTTTTTGGGCGTCGCCTTTGAAACGCAATCCGTTAAGGGGGATGACAATCCCCAGGTGACCAGCGGGCAGATCGTGGCGGCGCGATTGCTCACCGAGATGTTACGCGTGAAGTATGGAATTTCGCCGTATAACTTCCCGACCCATGCGCAGGTTTCGGTGAATCCGCACAACATGATTATCGGGTATCACACCGATTGGGCCGGGAACTTCCCGTACGAGGAATTGGGCTTGGCGGACAACTACGCGTTGGCCTTGCCCAGCGTACTGATTTTTGGCTTCGCGTATGACCCGGCGTTTATGACGTCCACCGGAGCCCGGATGTGGAAAGGCCTGTTGGCCGCGGAAGATCAGATCCGCGAACAGGCTAAACAGCATGGCCGCAGCGTGGCCGAGCAAAAAGCGGCGCTGCGGGAACAGTACAGGAAACTCAGCGCCCCGCTGGGCGAACACAGCGGGAAATCCGCGGAAGGAGAGTAAGAGATGGGCAAGGCACAACAGGCAGGGGCTTTCGGGCTCGACGTGGGAACCAGCCGGGTAGTTCTGGCACAACAAAATGAGGGTGGCCGATACGACTATCGTTCGCAACTGAACGCCTTCGTAACGCTACCTTATTCAAAAATGACGGAGAACGTCCTCCGCAAAGAGAACATTCCGCACAAGGTGGAAGGCGATCAATTGATCGTCCACGGCAATGAGAGCGAACGCTTCGCCGACTTGCTGCAAATGGAAGCCCGCCGCCCGATGACCAAAGGGGTGCTGAACCCCAGCGAACCGGCCAGCAGCGACATGATGAAGCAACTGATCGGCTCACTCAATGGCGGCGAAGCGGGCAACGGACGCAGCCTCTATTACAGCGTGCCCGCTGCCCCGCTGGGCGAAGAGACCAACGTCACCTATCACGAGGCGACGCTGGGCCAGATCCTGCGCGATATGGGCTACGCGCCCAAGGCCATCAACGAAGGCTTGGCCGTGGTTTATGGCGAGATGGAAGAGACCAACTACTCGGGCATCGGTATCAGCTGCGGTGGCGGCCTGTGCAACGTGTGCCTGGCTTACCTGTCGGTGCCGGTGCTCAGCTTTGCCGTGCCCAAGGCTGGCGACTTTATTGACCAATCGGCCGCTCAAATTACCGGCGAGTTATCGACCCGTATTCGCATCACCAAGGAAACGAACTTCCACATCAACGGCCACTATTCCGACAAAGTACAGCAGGTGCTGGGAGTTTACTACGACGACATGATCAAGTCGCTCGTGGAAGGCCTTAACCATACGTTGGCCAATACCCGCAACATGCCGCGCATCGCCAAGCCCGTGCCGATCGTGCTGAGCGGCGGCACCGTCATGCCCACCGGCTTCCGCGAACGCTTTGAAAAGATCCTCAAAGAGTCGGCATTCCCCTTGGCGATCTCCGAGGTCCGCATGGCAAGTGATCCCCTGACGGCCACGGCCAAAGGTGCCTTGGTGGCCGCTTTAGCCGAAGCCTAACTGGCACGACGGTAGCGTGGGTCTTGCGACCCGCGCTACCGGATCTGCGAAAACGGGTGTGGCGAAAACATCGAATTCGAGATATTCGAAACCACTTCGGCATCCGCATAACCCTCTGTCGCCCGTAACTTCAACCACTCCGGATCATTCACGAAGGTCCGCCAATTCCGCTCCCGTGCCGCGAGGTCGTCAAAAGCCAACATGTAAGTGAGCGACGGTTGATTCGATCCAAAGACCGTCTCGCCGAAGAACACCGGAGTCAAGCCCGTCTTTTTGAAGATACGGATCTCTCCCATAGTGTCGAACATCCCGATCTTCTTGCGGAGCGCGCCCCAGTTGTTAGCTTCGTAAGTGCGTAACTCAAATACGCGCGCCGGTTTCTTGTCGTCAATCGGTGGGGTGACTACCTTGGGAAATCCCTCAAACGCCCGGAGTAACTGCGTTTCAACGCGCATGTAACTCAGGCCTGGCAGAGATTGAAAGGCTTGAGCCGCTTTTTGGTAGTCGGCATCGGCGCCGATTTTGTCCCAGGCTTGCTCCATCGCGTAAAGCGAGTCGTAGGATCGCGCCGTCAGGATGAATGGCGTTTCCGGGGCGATGAGGCTCGAGAACACCCCCACCGGCCCCAGCCCCGCACGCAGGGCGACTGGCAGGTAAGCGTTCTTCAAGAAGTCCACCACGCGCTGCCGCTGATTCTGGGGCGTGTTGCGCAAGCGGTAGTAGCGCAACTCAATGTAGGAGACTTCGGTCTTCTTGGGCGCGGGAGTCTGGGCCAGCGCCAGCCCGGGCGTGGCGGCAACAAGGGATCGGCGTTTCATAAGATCCCCTGATTATATCGGCTAAAAGTGGAAGCCGGCCAGGAAATCCACCGATGGACCGTTCAGGGATCCGTTGCACGCCTTTGGCCGTTCCGAATCAAAACCCGATATATTGGGCCGGATCGACAACACTGACGACCTAGGAGAACGCCCGGCGGACCTTGGCCAGAAACACATTCACGACCTGCTTCGGGTCGCCCTCACCCAGCGCCTCAATGGGCGCGAAGCCCCGGTAGCCGATCTTCTCAATCAGCGCGCGTAGCTTCGGCAGGTCAATTTCGACTTTCTTCGTCCCGTACCAAACGTGCTCCTTAATCTGCCAGTTACTCGCATAAGGAAGCAGCTTCTCAATTTCCGCATAAGGATCGCCCTGGCGCAGGCTCCCTACGTCGAGGATGACACTGAACCAGTCCGAGTCAACGGACTTCACCATCCGAATCGTCTCGTCAGCGGTCTTCAGATAGTCATCGTGATGTTGCAAGCCGATGATCACGCCGCGCTCTTTGCCATACTTGGCACATTCGGCAAAGGCAGGCACCATCCACTCGAACACTTGATCGAAGGTGTGGCCCTTGGGCAACTCACGGCCGGAAAAGACACGGACCATATCCGCGCCCAGCTTGGCCGCCACATCCACCCAATCCTTCACTAATTGAATATGCCCCCGGCGGCTCGAAGCGTCAGTCAAGGCAAAGTCGTTGCGCACGCCCGTGCCGGTGATGGTGACACCGTTCAAAAACGCCGTGCGCTTTAGGGCATAGAGGTACTCGTCGGAGGGCGCGTTGGGATAACCGGGAAAGTAATAACCGGTCAGATCGACGCCGTCAATCTGCTGCTGAGCGCAATATTCAATCACCTCAGGTAACTTCATAGTGCCCGCCATCAGCGGCTTATTGAAGGAAAAGGCATTGAGGCCAATCTTGATCCGGGTGCCTGATTGGCGAGTTACTTCACGAGAGGCGAACAAAGGGGTCGCTGCAAGCCCGCCGAGTAAGTGACGTCGATTCATATTGTCTCCTAAGACAAAATCTCTCTGATCACTCGCGCGGGGTTCACGCCCACCAAGGATTCGTCGCGGCCCTCGTAGTAGAAGGTGTTCTTGGTGTGGTCAATACCGAGCAAGTGCTGGATCGTGGCGTGTATGTCGCTGTGCCCCACGCGGCAATCGGTAACTGCGGCGTAGCCCAAATCATCGGTCTGGCCAAAGTCATACCCCGCCTTGAGGCCCGCGCCAGCCATCCACAAGCTGAAGCCGTAAGGATTGTGGTCGCGCCCCGGCGCCGTGCTGGCCGCTTCAATTGTTGGCAACCGGCCAAACTCGCCAGACCACACAACAAGAGTATCTTCCAACATGCCACGGCTCGCTAAGTCAGTCAGCAAAGCGGACATGCCTTGATCAATATAATGGCACAGGCCCGGCAGCTGCCCTTTAATGTTACTGTGCGTATCCCAGCCACCACCACCACCCGCATATACCTGCACAAAACGCACTCCGCTCTCCACCAACCGGCGCGCCATTAAGCAGAGCTTGCCAAACTGCCCAGAAGCCTTCTCCTCGGTGCCGTAGAGCTTATGCGTAGCTTCGGTTTCAGTATTCAAATCAGCCACTCGCAGCGCCTCCACCTGCATGCGCGCGGCCAACTCATAGTTGGCGATACGGGCCTCGAGGTCCTGGTCCAGCGGGTGTTGCCCTTTCTGCTCCCGGTTCAACTGGCCCACCATATTCAGCAGACGCGCTTGCTGCTCGGGCGAGATACTGTCGGGACGCTTGATGTTGTAAATCGGCGACTCCGCATCGGCGCGCATGGCAGTGCCGCTGTACACCGGAGGCAGCCAAGCCGAGGAATGTGCGCGAGCGCCAATACTGGTGCCTTCGCCCAATGCGACATAGGCCGGCATATTCTGATTCTCCGTGCCCAATGCATAACTCACCCAGGAACCCAGGCTGGGAAAGCCAGTAAAACCGCGCCCGGTGACGAAAGTAAACTGGGCCGTCGAATGATCGATACGGTCGGTTTGCATGGAACGCACAAAAGTAACTTTGTCGACCACTTTCTGAAAGTGTGGAAGTAAGCTGGTGATTTCGCGCCCACTCTGGCCGCACCGCGTAAAATCCCAGGGGCTCGCCATGATTTGTTGTGATCCGTTGAGCGCCCGGCCCTTAATCTCGAACGGCGCGGCTTGGCCATCGTACTTTCGTAACAACGGCTTGGGGTCATACATGTCGATCGTGCTGGGTCCGCCGCCGACGTAAATGAAGATCACGTTCTTCGCCCGCGGAGGAAAGTGAGGGCGCTTCACTTGTAGTCCAAAGGCGGGTACGGGCTCGGCGCCCCAAGCCATCATTGAATTCAGAGCCAACCCGCCGAAGCCAACGGCCGATCGTTCGAGCGCTTGCCGACGAGTAAGATGACGATTCATGGCTGGGTTCTCCATATCAGTAGATGTAAAGGAAATCGTTGGCGCCGAAGATGGCTTGCAGGAAAAGCCGCAGCCCGTCTTTGGGTTCGGGGTGCGCGGAGATCGACTGTTGGCCGATCTCCAACTCACGAGCCGTGGGCGGACGGCTATACGCAGCCTCAAACGCCCGGTGCAAGGCCTCATCGTATCGATTTTGACTTTGCTCGAGTAACTGGCTGGCCCAGGCCGATGTGGTGCGCAAAATCAGCGGGCTATTGAGAAGCGCCAGCGATTGGGTGGGCAGCGCGGAACGGAAGCGCTGCGGTTGGTTATCGGAGGTCATCGTTGGCGCGTCAAAAGCATGCAGAAAGGCCACGGGACGCGTCCGGAACTGCCCCAGGTATAAGCTGCGCCGGTTCGCGTCGCCCTTCGCCTCATTCTCGAGCCATTGGCCATCGGCGCCACGCTTCAACGGTTCTGGCCGGCCATACATTTTCGGCTGCAGCAAACCGCTCACCCGCAGCATGGCGTCGCGAATCGCTTCCGCCTCCAGGCGCAGCGGCGGCTTCCGCCAGAGCAACCGCGAGGAAGGATCCGCGGCGAGATAAGCCGGCACTTCGGCGGACGCCTGCCGATACACTTGCGACAGCATGATCTCGCGGGTTAGCTTCTTCAGATCCCAATTGCTCTCCTGGAACGTAACGGCTAAGTAGTCGAGTAACTCCGGATGCGAGGGGCGATCACCCTGTTTTCCGAAGTCATCCACCGAACGCACAATGCCTTCGCCGAAGTGGAACTGCCACACGCGGTTGACGAATACTCGCGCAACCAGGGGGTTTTCACGGCCTACCAGCCAATTGGCTAAGGTTAAGCGCCGACCGGTATGATGCCATTCCGGATGGGCCTGAGGATCCGGAAAGACGAAAGGCTGAGTAGGATGATCGAGCACCGCCGGTAGCCCCGGCTGCACCTCTTCACCGGGTGCCAGGTAATTCCCGCGCTGCAGCAAGTAAGTTGCCGAGGGGGTCCTCGATACATCCCAAGCCGCTTCAATAAAGTTAGGGTCGATATTCGACTGTTGCTTGCGCCGCGCCGCTTTCTTCGCATTCAATTCGTTCTTCCACGCCGCCACTTCCGGAAAGCGTTTTTCCATTTCCTGGTCAGTGATAAAGTCTCTCGCGGCGTTCCGATCCACTTCCAAGTCAGGGTCCGCCTCAATCTGCGCGCGAATCTGGTTCCGGCGCTCCAGCGGCAATTCACGCCCGATCTTCATTTCGGCCCGATAGCGTTGATAGGTGGCTTCCAGCAAATCGTCAAGCCGTCGCAAGCTCTTGGCATCGGTACTGGTGACATCCTTGATCCAAGCTCGGCGCTGGTCCGGCGGAACATCCAACACCATTCGGCTTGGCCACGGCCCAAATCCCAAGCTGGCCGCAAGCCAATTCTCCGGATCGAAGACGGCTTGAAAACTAGCCGTCAGCCGATAATAGTCTTTTTGCAAAATCGGGTCGAACTTATGGTCGTGACAGCGCGCACAACCAATGCTCAGGCCCGTTATCGCGGAGAGGCTCGTCTCCATTGATTTTTGCAGGGCATCGAAATATTTATCTACCTCGTAAATGGTCTGGTTATCGGTAATATCGGCAGTGGTGCGCAGGAAGCCGGTGGCGATTAAAGGATCAACCTGATCGGGTCTGGGCGAAGTGCCGGGCTCGTAGTTCACGAGTTGGTCGCCGGCGATCTGTTCCACCAGAAAGCGATTGATCGGTTTATTCTGATTGAGCGCTCGAATCACGTAGTCGCGATACTTCCACGAGACCTCTCGTTCGCTATCCGCCGCATCGCCCCGCGAATCGGAATAGCCAGCCACGTCCAGCCAATGCCGGCCCCAGTGCTCCCCATAGTTATCGGAAGCCAGCAGCCGATCGATCAGGTTCTCGTAAGCCCGCGCTGTCTTGTCCTCGAGGAATGCCCAGGTCTCGGCTGACGTCGGCGGCAGACCGGTCAAGTCGAACGTGGCTCGACGGAGCAACGTCCGGCGATCGGCCTCGGCTTGCCAGGTCCAACCTTTTTCTTCCAGGCGCGCCAGGACGAAGGCATCTATGGCGGTACGCGCGGCACCTTTCACCACCGGTATGCGGGGCTTCACCGGAACCTGAAAAGACCACCACTGCCGCGCCTGGGGTGTAATCTTCGCCGCCTCGCGTGCCGCCTGCGCCGCGTCGGCCACACCTTTGGGAAAGCGGCCCTGCTCAATGTAGGCTTTCAAAGTCTGCTTTTGCGCCGCCGAAAGCTTGCCCCCCATGGGCATCTTGCCACTATCCACCATCAACCACAGCAGACTGTGGTTGGGTTTGCCCGGTGCAATCGCCGGCCCACTACCGCCGCCATTCATCATGCCGGCGAAGCTCGTCAAATCTAACCCGCCCATCTTCTTTTCGGCGCTGTGACAGCTCGTACAGCTCCTTTCGAGGATGGGCAGAATCTCGTCTTTGAACAGGGGTGCCCGCTGCGCCAGCAACGGCAGGGACAGCAGCGCGAAACTGAGAGATCGGGTGAACATTGGCGAATTCCAGTCACTGATATCTTATAACTCTGGCAGGCGGATTGCTTGCCCCCAAAAAGGTAAAAACATGAAGACCCTCTTGATCGCAATTCTGCTCGCCGCTCCCCTATCCGCCCAAGTGCGAAAACTGCACACGCGAGACCTCACCCGGCTCAGCCAACCTCAAGTGGCCGAGACCCTGAAGCAGACCGACACTATCTTCATACCCGTCGGCGCCGTCGAAACCAACGGCATCCTGCCGAGCGATCGCGACTACGTCTGGCCGCTGGCCTACGCCATGCAGATGGCCGAGGAGACCGGCGGCTTGTACATGCCCGGCCTGATTTGGAGTTATCCCGGCACCACCGTCATCGCGCCCTCGACGATCTACACACCGCCCCAAGCGGGCACTCAATTCCTGAAGAATCTGGCGCATTCACTCCTGCGTCAAGGCTTCCGCCGGCAGGTCTATATTTCAGCCAGCCATGGTCCGGCCCCGCTGACGGTTGGGACACTCGTGCGGGAGTTCTTCGAAGAGACTCACGTACCAATCCTGTACATCAACATGGACACTTACTTGCCGCGGCTGAAACTATCGCCGGAGCAGTACACCAAAACGATGTACGGAGCGCACTGGATGACGGGCCGCATCGAGGACTTACCGCTCCGCGGCGACTATGCCGAAACCGTTCTTCCCCACCTTCCCGAAAATACGGGCCTGGCTACTCTCGGCCGCCTCGGCTTCTCGGGCAGCTTAAGCTTGGGTTCCTGGGTGAACGACGTGATGGCGCATGGCTCGGGCAAAGATGTTTTGCCCGAGTCCGCGGCACAGCGCGAGGAATGGGGCCAGCAAGGGCGGAGTGAGATTGTCGCCATTGTTAAACGAATGCAAATGGGTGAAGCGTTGGAAGCCCTGCGCCAGCATGATCGTTATACTCAAGAAGTGATTGTGCCCAAATTCAAAAACATGCTGCCGAAATGATAAGGTGCAGCCTGCGGCCCAAGTTCACTCGGTCCGATAGTCGCAACTTACTTGGTGACAACCGGTAACTCACTACGCGCGCTCCAATCCTGAAAGGAGCCATCGTACAATTTGACGTTTTTGCCACTCAACCGGCCCG
>JAYVUQ010000985.1:0-3257 GCA_043787785.1 Bryobacteraceae bacterium | reverse complement strand
ATCACCAACGTCCCCAATCAGGACATGTATAACGGCGACTTCAGCTTTGGCGGCCGCGGGTTCCCCATCTACGACCCCACCACCACCCGCCTGGACGGTGCCACCTGGACCCGGGATCCCTTCCCCGGCAACCGTATTCCGCTCTCGCAGGTGGATCCGGCGGTGAAGAAATTCCTCTCGTTCAATCCCTGGACCCCGTCAAACCGGCCTGGCGTAATTACGCCGTCCGGGCCGCAACAGGATCTGGTATTGCCCACCAAGGGCCGCTACTACTTCACGCGTGTCGACGTCAAAGTGGACCATCAGTTCAACCCCAGCCATCGCGTTTTCGGCCGTGTTTCCCGCATGCGCAACCGCGCCCCGGGCCGTTACTCCACCGACATTGCCTGGACTCTCTACGATCCCGTCATGGTGCAGCCCAATGACTTCACCAATGTCGTCTTCTCCGATACCTATACGATATCGCCGACCTTGATCAACGAGTTTCGCCTCGGCTACAATCGACGCCATGAAACCAAGCTGCCCGCCGCTAACGATGGCGACTGGGCCAAGCAACTCGGCATTCCGAATGTCAGTGGGGCCACCTTCCCGCGCCTCAACACCAGCTTCAACGGCAATCCGGGCGGCGCGTTCTCGAACATCTCCGAGGACAACACGCTGCAGAACAACTTAACCAAGGTGACCGGCAAGCACACGCTGAAATTCGGCTATGAGCTGGTGAAGACCCGTTACAACGCTCTGGTGGAGGCGCAGCCATCAGGCATCTACAGCTTCGGTGGCACCGAGTTTCCCTTCCGCGCGAACACGGGCAACACCTTCGCCAGCTTTCTGCTGGGCAACGTCTCCACGGCACAGTTTACTAGCGCCCGGGCCACGTGGCTGCCGCGCTGGTCGCATCAGGCGGGGTATGTGCAGGATGACTTCCGGCCCATGCGCGGCCTGACCCTCAACCTGGGCTTGCGCTGGTCGTATGAGTCGCCCTACCAGACCAAGTACGGACAGCAATCGCAGTTTGACCCCACCGCTAACGACCCCATCACTGGCCGCTTGGGCGCCATCGTCCACAAGCCCGGTGCCCTTGCCCGCAAAGACCTCAACAACTTCCAGCCCCGCCTGGGCTTGGCCTGGAACTTCCGGCCCAAGATGGTCTTCCGCTCCAGCTTCAGCATGGTAACCATCGACCTGCTGACGAATGGCTTGAGCCAGAACTTCGAAGAGTATCTGGCTACCGCAAACGTGCAGGCCCCAGTGGGCGACCCGCGCACCGTGTTCCGGCTGTCGCAGGGGCCGCCCAACGTGAATTTTGTCACCAACCCCGATGGCAGCGTGCCTTATGTAGGCACCAACTTTGGCGCCCGCAATGCCACCTGGTACGACCCCAACATGCGCATGCCGTACATCATGAACTGGTCCGGCGGTCTACAGTGGCAGTTCTCTAAGCAGTGGCTGCTCGATCTCACTTATCAAGGCTCGGCGGGCGTCAAACTGCTAAATACCTGGAATACCAATGTGCTGCCGATCAGTGCCTTTCCTGGCGCGGCCGACCCGGCGCGCTCCGAGCAGATGCGCCAGCAGTTCCAGAACCTGAAGCCGTATCCGCAGTTTGGCAATGTCGATCTGGTCAGCAACTTTGGCCACAACACGTATCACGCTGGCACCGTGCGCCTGGAGAAGCGTTATTCAAAAGGGATGACGCTGAACACGTTCTACACGTGGTCAAAGACCATCAACAACGCCGACGACGACGGCACGGCGTCGGGCATCACTTACTTCAACCGGAGCCTCGAAAAGGCTCGCGCGAATTACGACATCCATCACCGTTCCGTCTCCACCATCACTTATGAACTTCCCGTGGGCAAGGGCCGCCAATGGATGAACCAGGGTGGTTGGAAGAATGCTCTCCTCGGCGGTTGGGAGGTGGTTTGGATCCAAACCTTCCAGACCGGGCCGCCCTTCACGGTAGGCTTCGCCGGCAGCCCGGTGCAGTATCTGCCCGGTGTGGGAAACCGGCCCAATCAACTAGCGCCCAACGACACCGTGAAACTGGCGCACGTGGACATCGGGCCCAATCGCTTCCCCTTCTCCGCCCAGAAACGCTATTTGGACCTCAACGGCTTCTCGTATCCGGCCGCCTACACGATTGGTACGCTAGGCCGCAATACGCTCGAGGCCCCGGGCATCATCTGGCCGCAGACGTCGCTGCAAAAGTCATGGTGGCTGCTTGAGAAACTGCGCTTCACCTTGCGCGGCGACTTTAACAACATTTACAAGTACCACAACTTCAATCCGCCGAACGCCACCTACAACAAGACCGACCCTTCGGCTTTCGGTACCTTCACCGGCACCCGCGGCAGCTTCTCCGACATCGGGACGGGCCGCTGGCACACGGTGATTGTGGGCCGCCTCGATTGGTAGCTTCGGCTTCACAAACAGTCTTTCAAAAAACATATTTGGCTACTGTTTTCAGGATCTTGGGCGTATTTCCACCCTGCCGGGATTAAATTCCGCTGAGGAAGCCGCTCCGGTCCACTTCTTCATTGACATCGTGTATACGACGGCGCTAAGTTTTTATTAAGTTTCGTGAATTCGAGACCCTATGTTAGGGGAATGTTAGGGAAAAAATGAAATCTTTGAAGACGGTCTGCCTTGCGCTCACCTTTCTGTTGGCTGCGGCCTTACCATCAGCGGCCCAAACTCTGTATGGCTCTGTCGTCGGCACGGTGTTGGATGCCTCCGGTGCCCAACTGCCGAATGCCAAGGTCACGTTGACCAACAAGGGCACCGGCTTGGTGCTTGAAGCTATTTCAGGTACCGACGGTGCTTTCACTATGACGAATGTGGTTGCTGGCAACTATAATGCCAAGGCCTCGGTAGCTGGCTTCAAGGGGCAGTCCTTGACTGATTTAGCCATCGCCGTCAACACGGTCAGCCGCGTGGACTTCAAGATGGAAGTCGGCGCGGTGAGCGACCAGATTACGGTTGCCGCCGAGGTGGCCCAACTGCAGACGGACAAAGCGGACACCCACACGGAAATCCGCTCGGACATGGTGATCAACATGCCGCTCCCGGGGCTGCGTAACTACCAGAGCCTGATCAACCTGGTGCCCGGCGCGACGCCGGCTTCGTTCCAGAACTCGATCACCGACACTCCCATGCGCTCGCTGCGTACGAACATCAATGGCACCAATGCCAATAACAACGTCACGCGCCTGGACGGCGCCTCGAGCGTCAACCTCTGGTTGCCCCACCATGCGGGC
>JAYVUQ010000984.1:0-7972 GCA_043787785.1 Bryobacteraceae bacterium | reverse complement strand
GTGAGCTCGGCCGAGAGTTTCGGATCGCTAGGAGCGGCGACGACCAACCCGTTCTTCAAAAGCTTCAGCTTGCGGGCCAGATCCGGCGGCACGGTGACGCCGTCATACTGCGCGGCGAGCTTGGCGTACTTCACCCCGGCCTGGATGGCCTTCTCGGTTAAGGCGGCGGAGATGGCCTCCGTATCCTGGGTGATATAGGTGGCGGCAATCCATTGCGCTTGACCGGCTTGGTTGGAGAGGGCCAAGAGTTCGGTCTCCGCCTCCAGCACCATCTTCCCGGCGGCAGCCGCGCGGTCACCGCGGGGTGCGCAGGAAATCAGCAGGGTGAGGAGCAATCCCAGGATGGCGCTGGGGCATGAGACTACCAAAGCAAGGTTTCGTTTCACGTTTTCAATTCTATCCTGCGACAATGGTGAGTTGCTGAACGATTGGACTCCAGATTCTTGGCGCGCACGCGTCGCCCTGCAACAGCCCCGCTATGACGATGCCGCTGCCCTCACCCGCGCCGTCGCTGACCTGAGCGGTTTGCCTCCCCTGGTAACCACCTGGGAAGTGGACGAGCTTCGACGTCAATTGGCCGAAGCCGCTCTTGGTAAGCGGTTCCTCCTGCAAGGGGGCGATTGTGCGGAAAGCCTGGCTGATTGCCGCGCCGAGCCCATCACCAACAAGCTGAAAGTGCTGCTGCAGATGAGCCTGGTGCTGGTTCATGGTGGTCAACGGCCGGTGATTCGAGTAGGTCGCTTTGCGGGCCAATATGCCAAGCCACGCTCGGAAGATCTGGAAACGCGGGACGGCCTCAGCCTGCCTTCGTACCGCGGCGACATTGTCAATCGGCCTGCCTTTACCGCAGCTGACCGTCGTCCTGACCCGGCGCTTCTCCTACGCGGATACGAGCGTGCCGCCCTGACGCTGAACCTGATCCGGGCCCTGTCGAGCGGCGGATTCGCGGATCTACACCATCCCGAAAATTGGGACCTTGACTTCATCGAAAGCTCGCCGCTGGCTGTCGAGTACCGGCGCATCGTCGGTTCAATTGGCGAAAGCCTTCGCTTCATGGAGCACGTGCTTGGCGTGCGCACGGGCGGTTTGGAAAAGGTGGACTTCTTCGCCAGCCATGAAGGCTTGCACCTTGATTATGAAAGCGCCCAAACCCATCAGCACAGTGGACGCTGGTATCACCTGGCAACCCACTTTCCATGGATTGGCTTGCGGACGGCCCAGTTGGATGGGGCACATGTGGAGTACTTCCGCGGTTTGCAGAATCCCATTGGCCTCAAGATTGGCGCTTCGACTACGGATACGGCCTTGGTGCGGCTATTGGAGCGGTTGAATCCTAGCCGGCAACTCGGGCGAATGACGCTGATTCACCGGTTTGGCGCGGAGAAAATCAGCACCCACCTGCCTAGCTTGATTGCGGCGGTGAGGGATGCTGGACACGTCCCGCTGTGGGTTTGCGACCCGATGCACGGCAACACCGTCACCACCAGCGAAGGCTACAAGACACGCCGTTTTGAAGCAATACTATCTGAGCTTGAGCAGGCGTTTGACGTGCATGCCGCCGCGGGAGGAGGGCTGGGAGGTGTGCATATCGAACTAACGGGCGACAACGTCACCGAATGCACGGGTGGCGCGCGCGGGCTGGCCGAAGGGGACTTGAAACGGGCCTATCGCACCGAAGTCGATCCCCGGCTGAACGGCGAACAAGCACTGGAGATGGCTTTGCTGATTGCGCGCAAAATGCGATCTCTTTGAAACCATCGCGGATTCAATCTCGTAATTAGAGTTAGGAGATCATCATGAAACGCACGCTTATTCTTCTACTCGCGCTTCAAGCCCCCATGCTCTGGGGGCAGGCGGCGAAACCTTCTGAGAAGGCCCTCAAGAACCTGGTGAAGGAAGTCCGGCATGAGTTGGTGATGATGCCGTATTACGGCGTCTTTGATAACGTGGCCTTCAGGATCGATGGCTATGTCGTGACTTTGCTGGGGCAAGTCACCCGGCCGACGCTAAAAAGCGAGGCGGAGAACCGGGTAAAGACAGTGGAAGGTGTCGAGCGCGTGATCAATCAGATCGAGGTGCTGCCGCTTTCGCCGAACGACGACCGCATTCGAGTTGACGTCGCACGCGCCATCTTTAACCATCCCGTGCTGCAGCAGTACTCATTGCGCGCAGTGCCGCCGATCCACATTATCGTTAAGAACGGCAATGTGACGCTGGAAGGGGTTGTCGCCCGGGAAATGGATAAGAATGTCGCCAACCTTCAAGCCAATGGTGTCTCGGGCGTCTTTTCGGTAAAGAACAACTTAGTCGCCGAAGGTAAGTAGCCGACCGCGTCAGCGGTGGGGCACCTTCCTACTGTCTTAGTCTTGACGCTAAAAGTCCAGCCGCAGGGTAAACCGAAACGTCCGGCCGTCATTGAGGGTGTTGTTGATCTCGCCGAAGGCGGGCGACGACAGGTCGGCGTTCGGTTCCGCAAATTGAGGAGTGTTCAACACGTTTACCCCCTCGGCGCGGAACGACAATGCCCGTTCGCCGTGCAAGACAAAACGCCGTTCAAGCGCAGCATTCAGATTGTGGATGCCGCCACGGCGAAAGGTGTTTGACCCCAAATTACCTCGCGCTTCCAGCGGCTGAATCAACTGGAACGCACTGCGGCGTAGCAACTGCCGCGAAGTATCGGGGTTGCCGATCGTGAGCCCTAGAATGTTCGGGTCGCGAAGATGGGGCCGGTCGCCGGAGACGCCGTCGACATTGCCGTAGCCAGGCGCATCGGAACCGCTGATGACCGTAAATGGCAGACCGGTTTTGGCGAGATAGACTGCCGAGATCCGCCAATCCCGACTCATCCCCAACACCCGCCGAATGGAGGGAACCGAGTAAGCGAGCCGAATGAGCAGTGCGTGCGACTGGTGGAAGTTGCTGACGCCTTTGAGATCCGCGGAGATGCCGGTCGCCGTCTGAGCATAGCCCTGTAAAGCATCGTCGCCCGCGGCAATATTTACATAAGTCGCCCCGGTGTCGATGGCCTTGCTGAACCAATAAGCAGTGTCGACGGTCAGCCGCCGCCAGTTAGGCGTTATATAGGCGACTCGCGCCGCGTCGAAATAGGCCCGCGCCGAATTCGAGATCTGCCGGAAATCGTAATAACGAGCGTCGGGTCGCCGGTCGTTAATGGTGGCCGTCGTTTGCGCAATCCCGGGCACTATGACGGCCCGGTTGTTGTAATTCATCAGCAACAATTTCCACGTCCGCGTGCCGACGTATCCTAGTTGCAACCGGCCGGGGCCGGCTGGTAGCTCCCACATGGCGTTATATTGGTGCGAATAGGGAGTTACTAAGTTCGGGGGCACATCGAAAGTAATCGCTCGCTGGTTGCCGCCTAACGCCACGCCGCGCAACGGATCGAGCAGTAGGGGCGAGAGCACTTCGATCTTTTGAAAACCCGGCTGGTTCCAACGCACCTGCTGCAACGTGGCGGCGAACAATTCGCCAAACTGGGTGCTGTAACCAGCCCTGACGACGCCCCAACGGCCGCGGAACCGGTGGGCTAATCCGACGCTGGGAGCGACGTTGTTGCAATCGCACCGGAAAGGGATCAGCGAAAGATGATTCACTTCCGTCTGTCCAAAAGCGGGTTCATAACGTAGGCCGAAATTGAGGGTTAGTTTGTTTGTCATGCGCCATTGGTCCTGAGCAAAGAAGTGGGCTTCCCAGCGCCGGAATCCGCGCATCAGTTCGCCGGTGCCAAAGGAGTAGCGGGTAACCGCGCCCAGGCGAAAGTTGGTAATGGCGTCGCGACCAAAGTCGTTTCGAAAATAGACATTGCCCCGATTAGAGCTGGCTTCGCGGCCATTCATCTGCAAACGAGCCGTCTCGCCCCCTGCGGAGAATGAATGCCGCCCCTGTTGCCGAGCGTAGCGGGCGGCCGTGCGATAGCGATTTTGCACCCGGTCTACCGGCACCGACGAGCCCGGCCCCAGTTTCTCCCAAGCGGTTCCGATGACTACCTGAGGGCCCACCGCATTCGGCTCCGGCACCAGTAGCGAACGCGACCGGCTGAAACCGGCCGTCAGGTCAAGCAGGCCGCCAGAGCCGGCGGTGCGACTCCAGGTAAGCCGGGCGTCGTGCGACTTGGTGGTGGTGTCCGGATTCTGGCCAGCCACCAGTTGGAAGGCGTCGACGGCTTGGGTGGTCCAGGTATGGCGAGCCGTGAAACGGTCCTTCGCCCGGACGTGATCGAGTTGAGTGTTCGTTGAATCTGTATCGATGTGCTGGGCGGCATTGGTGTTCAACTGCCGGTCACTCAAGTTGGGCGCTTGGCTTGGCCACGCTCGCAGCCAGCGATTGATCAGGGCGCAGATCTGCGGGTCGGGGCTCAAGCAACTGCGCTCATCCGGGCGGGGAATTTGGATGTTGCCGTTGACGAAGCCCCGCTGCATCTGTCTTGAACTATCGAAACTGAAATAGGTGCGGGAACTGAGCGGGGCCAGCAAACGCCAGCCAAACTGATTGTCGCGGGCCGGGCGCACGCCGCCCACCTGAAAGAAGCTACGCGCGGAGAAGATACTGTTGTTGTGCGACCACGTCGCGCTGCCATGCAGGCCCGATGGCTTAGGCCTGCCGCCCAAATGCAGGGTTCCGGTAGGGGCGTTGCCATACTCGGTGCCATAGAAGCGCGCCTCGGCTTTAAACTGCGTCACAATCGTCGCCGTGGTGCCAAGCCGCTTGTTGTTCTCCTTGAGCGCATTGTTATCAAGCAAGGTGATGGCGACGTTTTCGTTGCGACGGCTCTCACCGCTATCGGTGTTGGTCATGCCGAGCAGGTTCAGGTCTCGCGGACGCTCGGCGGCGGGTGGGGGCGTCTCCAAAACAAGTTTGGTGGCAGCAGCAGGCGCGGGAGCTTGGCCGGGCGATGCCGGAGGCCAGAATAACAAAGCCAGCAAGATGGAGGTCAAGTTACAGAATAGCGAAACTTACATCGTGACGACATCGAAATGAAAGCGTTCCGGGGGCAGTGACGATACGGGGTCCGGATTCATCGACGCCCACGTGCCGTAGGCCGTATTGGCTACCGTGCCATTGAGATAAAGGAGAAACTGATTCGAGAAACAGGCAATGGGCGGTGGTTGGCGAAAGGTTAATCGCATGCCGACGGCGCTTTCGAGGCAACCGGCATCTGACTCTACCTTCTTGTCCCGCAGCAGATCGACAAAGCTCTTGCGGCCCGCGTGTGGCCAGACATCTGCGCGCAAGAAGGGCCGCAAGTTTGAGTTGAGTTCAAAAGTGGTCTCGCATTGCCGGATCCAGGAAAGAATCGAATCGCCCCAATTCCACTGGTTGAGGAAGAGAAAGTACTGGTCTACCAGATTCAGGGCCAAGTCCATCTTGCGGCGTTGGTGCTCGATTTCCATGAGTTCGACGGGCAGTGTGCCGTGGTCGATCATCTCTTCGCTCTCGACGATATTGGCGGCCAAACCGACCACCCGTTCCAGCTTCTGTGGATGGCTTTTGTAGCGGTCGTCGTGCCTCCCGTTCACCAGCAGCGGCGGCAATTCCAGAGTGTCGTACCCTGGGATCTCCACCCATTTCCGCGTTCCAAGTACTTGCATCACACACCTCCCCAAGTTTCTATCGGGCAGACGAGGCCAACCAATACCGTTGCTTATCGGCCATTGGCCGATGATTGATAAGATCCCGATTGTACGATGCATTGGGTGGGGCGCAAGTTCCCAAATGCAGGCTACCCGTACTGGTACAAAAGGTTTAGCGCGACTTCGCTGGACGGCTTGGCGCCAGGGTCTTCTGGATGGCATCGGCCACCAGCGGTGTCATCAGGCGATAGCCGAGCGCGTTGGGGTGCAAGCCGTCTTCGGCCACTCCGGTTTTCAACATTCCGTGCTCATCGGCCAAGGCTGCAGTGTAGTTCAGATAAGTGAAGCTACGGTTTTTGCAAAAGCTTGCAAGCCATTGGTTGATGGCGCGAATTTGTTCGGGAGGCCGCTGGACGGAACGGGCAAAGGTTGGATTCTCGGCTCGATGGTAGTCGCTGATTGGCAGGACCGACGAGTAGATCGCTTTAATCCTATGAAAGCTCAACAGGTCGCCGATCAGGGTCAGGTTGTTCTGGATCACGTTGAGCGGAATGCCGCGCGCGAGGTCATTGGTGCCAGCCAGAATCACCACGGCGGCCGGCTTCAGGTCGAGTACGTCGGCCTTCATGCGGCCCAGCATTTCGCTGGTGATCTGGCCGCTGATGCCGCGATTGACATAGTCTTGCGAGGGGAAGTATTCGTTCAGGCGCCAGGCGTCCGTAATCGAATCGCCCAGAAACACCACTCGGCCCGCCGTGGCCGGGGAGAGCCGGGTGTTCGCCTCCGCGTAACGCCGCACGTTATCCCGGTCAGGCGACCGCAAAGCCGTCTCGCGCTGCTGCAAAAGTGCCGTGAAGTGGGCTTCGAGCTTACTGACCAAGCTGCGATACTCGGATACCTGCCGTGTACCTTCCTCGGGAAATGGATAGGGTTTGGGCACCGCATCGGAGAGCAAGGCGAAGGCGCGGGCATTGACCAGGTAGGTATGCATCAAGCCGGCGTGCATCGCGCCGGGTGCCAGGGTCAGGTTGGTCCGGGCCTGCTTCGCATTCTCCAGCAATGGCGCCGTGGCGCGTGACAGTTCGGGCACCAGCAACGCGATCGACTCCATTAACTGGGCACCGCGCTCCTCCAACTCCAGCACTTCCCGGCTGGGCAGCAAATTCGTCTGCCCCCACGACAAAGAAGTCAAAATCAGGATTAAGCAAAAATGTTTCAAGGCTTCTGTTCATTCTCCAATTGCAACGTGATCGAGCCGATGTAAAATGGCAGACGCGCCCGGATCTGCACGGGCCAACGCCTTTCGTCATCGGTGATCCAAACTTGTAGGGTCCCCTTGCGGTTATAGAGCACGCCATCGAAG
Source organism: Bryobacteraceae bacterium (assembly GCA_043787785.1). GTDB lineage: Bacteria > Acidobacteriota > Terriglobia > Bryobacterales > Bryobacteraceae > JALHNI01. The sequence continues at coordinate 1,018 of JAYVUQ010000984.1, read as the reverse complement.
ACATCTACCTGGTAACGGGTGACATTGAAGGTGCCCGCGGCTAGTTTTAGTTCTTCCTTCGCTTCGCTTTCCACCTTTACCGTTGCTAGCCGCTTGCCATCGGAGAGCGGTAAATGGAGCGTATGGCCAGGCTCCAGATTCAGAGTTCGCAAGCGCATCAGCCCCCCGATGATGTCGTTGACGCAACCGCCGGAGACCATTGCTTTGTCCAGCATGACCTGATTCTTGACCAGGTCCTTCTCCAGGTAACGAATGCGCTTGCGGTCTTTGTCGAAGGTGATCAGCGTTTCGCGCTTCCGGCTGCCTTCTTCGGCCTGCATGCTGACGGTGCTGGTACACATGGCCGCGTCGAGCACGGAGAGATAGTTGTCATTCACGCGGTAGAGCTTGGATACGAGACCCTGGCTTTCGAGGTGAACGCGGGCCGTGTTTTGCGCATCGTAATCGAGCCGGGCCCAGCCCGCATTAATCAGCCGCCACTCCACTGTATAGCGCAACGCCAACTTCTGTGGTAACGCGGGTGCCTGCGAGAGCAGGGGCAGGACCAAAGCAGCGGGAATCAAGATCTTGGCAAGCAAACCTCGAGTGTGGCAGAAGCGGCCTTCGGTGGGCAACTCCTGGAACTTAGGATGTGTTAATGGAGGGCGGGGTAGCACGTGCCGCGGCCTCCTTGGGAATAGGCCCCTGGGGCAGGGAGAATGTTTGGGGAGCCTGGAAGCGGTCGGTGCCGAGTATACGCTCGATGTCCTTGAGTTCGGCTTGATGGGCGGCATCGCGGGGAGACCTGAGCCAGTTGGCCCAGTCTTGATGGCTGGGGAATTCCTTGCACCAGCGGGTCAAATAAAGCCGGACTTCGCAATGGTGATGGCGGTGGGTCAGCTTGTGGTGGGTCTGTTGGGCCGCGTGTGCTGGGGCGCTGGAGTACTCGTAGCGGTGGGCCTTGGTGACGATGTTGGCGGCCGTGGGGTTCTGCTCGATGTAGAGGAGCGTGGCCCGGTATTGGGCGGCGGAGGTGATG
>JAYVUQ010000983.1:0-6584 GCA_043787785.1 Bryobacteraceae bacterium | reverse complement strand
CCGCGGTCGTCCAGCAGCGCAACCCCGATGCGGTGTAAGCCGTTGGTAAGCACCTTGGTGTCGAAGTCGAGCTCAAAGCCGATGTTGGGGCAAGCAGTGATGTCGGGCAAGCCCTGACACGCCTCGGGCCGTGGAAGCCCATAGCGCGCGACGGCTCTGGCTTGGCCGTCGACGACGAGCAGCACTTGAGTTACCCTACCGTCGGGATCGTAGGCATGGCCCGCAATGCGCAGCATTCCCGCGACCTGGGCGCCGTTGACGGGTTCGGTCATCGATCCATCGGGCGGGCGATTTGCCGGATTGTCGACCACCAAAGTTTGGGGCGGCAATAGGGTAATGCGGCCCAACGCATCGATCAAACGGATCTGAAGCCGATGCTCGCCACTGGTGGTGGCCGGGAAGCCATTCACGGAGTTCAACGGGAAGCGAAATCCGACGGCGGGGCAGTTCGGCGATCCGTTGGCTTCGTTCGCGCAGATGTCGGCGCGCGTCACATTATAAGCGGCCCGCCCGTACACCACTTCGTCCAGCAGTACCTCGACGGCAGTTACTCGGGACTGTCGCCCATAAGCATAGCCATTCACCTCAAAAGTCCCGCGGACTGTCGCGCCAACGGCCGGGCTTTCGATGCGGCCAGTGGGCAACGTGCTATCCGATAACTCCACTTCAAAAGCCACGGGATCCTTCGGGTAATCTGTCACCCCGCCCCGGCTATTCACCACACGCACTTGCAGCTTATGTTGGCCGGGCGTCAGCCCCAGCCCTACCATATCCACGCTGGCGGCGAAGCCCACAAACGGGCAACCCCGCACTGGGTTGATGGCGCAATAATCCGGGCGCTGCGCGTTGGCCGTAGCGCGGGAGCGGTAAGTGCCATCGATCATGAGATTCACACTGCTGATCGTCGCGGCACTATCGCTGGCAATGCCCCTCACGTCCAGGATGCCGGACGCTTTGGCGTTGGCCACCGGCGTCTCAAGAACCACTTCCGGCAGGCTCGCGGCACCGAAGGGAGGCAAATAATCCACGGTGGGCGCGCTGCGGAAATTGGCGCGGCCATAATATGGCGTAAGTAAGAAGGGAAACTGTTCATTGCCGCGCGACAAGCCGACGGTAGGCAATCCCGGTTCACAGCCGGCGAAAGGCTGCGTATTCACAATATTCACGTTGCCGGTATCGCCGTATTGGAAGCGGATGCGGCCATCCTCGAACAGTGTCGCCGCGAAGTTCACGGGCTCTGGCGCGGTGCCGAAGGGGGGAGGCAAAAACGGATCGGTCTCGGCTACCCAGCGGAAAGTAATGGCGTCCGGAGACGGCCGGCTGACATAGATATCCTCATTCGGCTGGGCAGAACCATCGGTCCTGAGAAAGGCCCACATCGGGGCTACGGCCATTACGCTCGAAAGCGTTGAAGTGTAATAACAACTAGTGGGCAAAGCGGTATCGAAAATGAGCGACCCATTCACGCCGATCGTCACTTGGGTCACCTTGCGGTCAAAGTAAGGGAAGGCGAATGGCAGCGGATAGCCAGTGAGCGCCGAACTGCCGGTTCGCCGGAAATTCAGCGCCTGCTCCGCACGGAACGTATAGGGCGCCGCGGGTGTCACCGACGCCACGTAACTGGGTAATGGGCTCACAGTTTTGGTGATCTGCCGAAAGCCGGTGCCCGTATTCGTATCGTTGTAGAAGACGGTCAGTGCGTCTCCCGGTAATAGCGATAAGGTGCCGCTGTCGACGGCCGTTGCCGTACCTGTGGTAAATAGAGTGCCCACGTAGAGGCTGCCGCGGCGACGCAATTGCACCGTTTCCACATCGCCCGAACTAGCGGTCACTTGGGCCGAGGCCGCCGGACCCGTCAGATTGCCGTCATGAAGCCGGATCGTGACGGACTCGCCAATGGTCGGCGTCTCCGCATCTATACCCAGCACTCCCGCATTCGACGGTTTGTCGTAAGAAGCGCTGACGATGATGGTGTCGGGGCCACTCGAATAAGCCAGCACGCCCAGGCCACGCTTAGCGAATCCCGACCAAATCTGATCCTGGCTCGCACCCTGAAAATTCACCCGGTCAGCCAAGAGGATGGCGTCTCGCATATCCACCATGCTGGGGCCGGGTGGGGCAAGTTTCTGGCCATCGATCACGTTGAGGCGCAAGCGGCGGCGGCCTTCCCGTTCGCCAAACTGCGCGATTAAATTGGCGCGCATCTCCCAAAGCGCCATCATCCAAATGCCGCCGTCATTGTGGATGGAAACGAAGTTGGTGGCCCGGCCCAAGTCGCGATAGGTGAGCGGGTTTACGCTCAAGTTAGTGGAATAAGGCCGCGAGCGGATACCCACCCCAAACGTGTTGTTCCAATATTCACCCACCGGATAAATGCCATCGGGAGGCGCGCCTTCCGGCACCAACCACTCGAGCGACCAGAAATCGGAGAACGCCTCGTTCATGGCCCCGCCCTGAAAGCCACCGATCCCCGTCACCAATCGCCCCGTCACGCCGTGGGCATACTCATGCAAGATGACATCGCTGGCGTAGGCGCCGTCGGCCCAACGGCCTGGCGCGGAGGTGAGAAACATCGCCACCATTGACGTCGCGCCATCCACGCGCGACCGGGTGGAGTAAAAAGCGTTATTCAGGCTCGCTTGTCCCAACGCCTGAGAACCGAACTGCGTATAAACGTACATCGGATCGCCGCCGACGCCGCCCCGGTCGAAGTTGTCCTGCTGGTAATTTCCCGCGGCCTCATCAAAGCCAACCGCATAGAACAAGTCATGTGCGCGATTTATCCAATAGAAGAGGTTGGCCGAAGCCGCCTCACGAAACTGCGTCGGCGAAACCGCCGCGCCAAACTCCAGCGGAAATTGAAAATCGAGTGCCGGCGAACTGGCCAACGCCGGCGTCGGGGAGAACAGCGTCCCCAGAGGATTGAAGCCCGTAACCGTGTTATTGCCCGCGGTCGAAATACCGCTAAACCAACCTCGCGGCGATGCCACGCGGTCTCCTACGAAAGGCACTAACTCGCGCTGAATGTAAGCTGGCGGCCCTTCGGCCTTCACCCCAGCCCGCGTCGGCTGCGGGCTGCCTCCGGAAAAGACTAACCCGCGCGGCGGATTCTGGGGTGCCTGAAAATGCGTCATCGGCTCCCGTCGCAGCACTAAGTCCGCGTTGGCCGCAACCACCATCTCTTCCGTCTCAACCTGATTTTCCTTCGTTGCCACAAATACCCAGGACGGCTCCAATCGCCCCCCCACCGGGTACCAAACCGGCTGCCCTTCCAGTTCGGCCAGTTGAGATGCGCCGGCGCGCATGCGGTGGACATTGTTCGAGCGTTTCGGCGTCGCACTCGTCGGCTGCACTTCTACCAGGGTTTTCGTGTCCAGCGTTGGCTCTAGCGCCGCCAAGGCCACCCTCGCGGCCCGCGCCAGTCCGTTCGAGGCCGCCCCCGCCGTGGCGGGCTGATCATACAATTTACCGCCCGCATTGATCACCTGCCCCTGCCCGTCGACATTCACTACCCACTGGGCACCATACACATCAAGCCCCTGATATTGCTGCTGATACACCGTATGGGTGACGCCATTGTGCTGTGTACGGTATTGCTTTGCCACATACAAGCTATCGGCTACCGCCGCCGGCAATCCCGCCTCGGCGATCTTGTCGCGAGTAAACGCTCGCGCAATGTCGCTGGCTTGGCGGCTATCCGCGGCTGTTAGTGGCTGGTCCCCGCGGACCAGATGGTGTGGCAACTCGGCGGCAGTCAACACCCACGTGGAAAAGAAGATCCTTAGAGCTTTCATATACCCTTCAATCTAACCAGAATGTATAACCGATAAAATACGATGTTAGTATAGCCCAGGCCGGGGAGGCGCATAATGCGTAAGAAATTGGACAAGCGATGCCCGGGCGTGGAATTATGACATAGATACATTTTCGGGAGAGATCATTTTGTTACTCCGCACCTGCGCTTTATTGCTATCCGCCACCTTGGCCCTCGCCCAAACAAAAAAGCCCTTCGACGTCGTCGAGAGCACGATTCCGGAAATGCGCCGCGCCATGGAACAGGGCCGCGTCTCGTCGCGCGACCTGGTCACGGCTTATCTCACGCGTATTGGCCTCTACGAAGACCAGGTCCATTGCATCATCACCGTCAATCCCCACGTGCTCGCCGAAGCCGATGAGCGGGATCGCGAGCGCGCGCAAGGACGGGTCCGCGGCCCGCTCCACGGCATTCCGATCGCTCTGAAGGACAACATCCTCACCTACGACATCGTCACCACCGGAGGCGCGCTCGCCTTCGCCGGTTACACGCCACCCTATGACGCCACGCTCGTCAAGAATCTGCGGGACTCGGGCGCCGTCATTATCGCCAAAACCGGCATGACCGAACTCGCCAATTGGATCGCCGGCGCGCCCACGCCCATGCCCGGCAATTACAACGCCGTCCGTGGCTTCGGCTTCAACCCCTATGACCCGCGCCGCGACCCGCGCGAAGGCAATGACGACGGCCGCCCCGTCCTCACCACCGGCGGCTCCAGTTCCGGCGTCGGCACCGCGGCTAACTTCTGGATGGCCAACGTGGGCACCGAAACCTCTGGCTCCATCTTGAGCCCCGCTAATCAGAACATGCTCGCCGCCGTCAAGCCCACCGTCGGCCGCATTAGCCGCTACGGTGTCATCCCCATCACCGCCGACCAGGACACCGCCGGGCCCATGGCCCGCACTGTCAGCGATGCCGCCATCCTCCTCGGCGCGCTCGAGAGCGCCGCACCCGACCCCAACGACGCTGCCACCAACACCTGCAAGCCTCCGGCCAATCGCGACTACACACCTTTCCTCAAAGTCGACGGCCTCAAAGGCATGCGCATCGGTATTCCCCGCGCCTTTTTTTACGACTCCTTTACACCGCCCTCCCGCGGCACTACCCCCGCGCCGACGGCCCCCACCACCTCTGTCCCCGGTCGCCGGGCCGGCTTCGGCGGCGGTGGACTGAACCCTGAACAAAAACGCCTCATGACCGAGGCCATCGACATCCTGAAGCAACAAGGCGCCGAAATCGTCGACCCCGCCGACATCCCCAGCGTCATCCAGCAGGACCCCGACCAAAACTTCCTCCTCTGGGGCACCTGTGGCGGCATCACCACCAACCGTGGCCACGACGCCAACTGCTCAGTGGTCTTCAAGTACGGAATGAAGCGCGACTTCAACGCCTGGCTCGCCACCCTCGGCCCCGGCGCGCCCGTCAAGACGCTCACCGAGCTACGCCAATGGAACCTCACCCACACCAACGGCGGCGCCATCCGCTTTGGCCAGTCACTGCTGGATAGCTCCGACGAAATGAATCTGCTATCCGACAAAGCCCGTTACGAAGCCGACCGCGCCAAGGACCTCCGCCTCGCCGCCGCACAAGGTCTAGACGAAGTCATGAAGACCCAGCGTTTGGAGGCCATGCTTTTCCCTGGTGCCAACGGCGCCAGCATCGCCGCCAAACCCGGCTATCCCACCGTCATTGTCCCTTTCGGCATGGTCCCCAACACCCAGGGCGGCGCGTTTCCTGCCGGCTTCGATCCCAAGCCATCGCCGTTCGGCGTCAGCTTTACGGGGCTGGCCTGCAGCGAGCCGGCCCTGCTCAAAATGGCCTACGCCTTTGAGCAAGCCACGAAGCGCCGCGTAAAGCCGGCCAGCGTACCCTAAAGGCTTCTCTGCTACAGTAACCCTGACGCCATGAAAACCTGGATTGCGTTCTCTCTCTTCGCCGCCCAAGCCTTCGCTCAGCCCGCGACTGACCCGGCTTTCGCCACCGATCGCCTGGCCCGCATTGATCGTCTGCTCGAGCAATACGTCAACGAAAACAAGATTGCCGGCGCCGTCGCTCTCGTTCTTCATGACGGCAAGCCCGTCTATGAGCGCGCCTTGGGCTGGGCCGACAAAGAGGGCGGCCGCCGGATGGCCGTCAATACCGTCTTTCGCATCGCTTCCCAAACGAAGGCCTTTACCAGCGCCGCCATTATGGCGTTGGTAGAAGAAGGTAAGATCGGTCTCAGAGAACCGGTCGGCAATTTTATTCCGTCGTTCCGCAAGACCTTGGTCGCCATGCCCGGTGACGCTAAAATCCCCGCCACACGGCCTATCACCGTCCACGATCTGCTCACCCACACCGCCGGTATCTCTTACGGCACTGAGAAACACATCGCCGCCTTCTATCAAGCCAAAGGGCTCGGCCCCGCCGCCGGCAATGGCTGGTACACCGCCGATAAAGATGAGCCCATCTGCGACACCATGGAACGTCTCGGCACCCTACCCTTCGTCTCTCAACCCGGCGAAGCCTACGTCTACGGCTACAACACCGACATCCTCGGCTGCGTAGTCGAAAAGGCCTCGGGAATGTCGCTCGACGAATTCATCCGCACTCGTATCACGGGCCCCCTGGGATTAAAAGACACCCGTTTCTTTATCCCTTCTGCGGAGAGCGATAGTCAGGCGGCCGTGTATTCCAGCGGTCCCGACGGCGTCATTGTGCGCGCGCCCGAAGGCTCAAAAGGTCAAGGCTCCTACATCAATGGCCCTCGCAAAAGCTTCTCCGGCGGCGC
>JAYVUQ010000982.1:0-1816 GCA_043787785.1 Bryobacteraceae bacterium | reverse complement strand
TCTTCGAACCGGCCGTCACCGAGATTGCGATAGACGACGCGGGGCTGGCGGTAGCTCTCCTTGTTGCCCCCTTTTCCACTCCGGTCGAGTTCCGGGTAGACGTGGCCATTTACCTGGAAAATGTCCTGCCAGCCATCATTGTCGAGGTCAACCAAGGCGACGCCCCAACCGACGAATTGGGGATTGATGGCGAGACCGGCACCGAGCACCGCATCCTCAAAAATGCCGCCGCCGGTGTTGCGATAGAGGTTCGGATGATCGCCGGCAAAGTTAGTCTTTACTAAATCCAGCAGGCCATCGCGGTTATAGTCGCCGACCCCGATGCCCATGCCGCCTTGCTCGAAGCCGTGCTCGTTGAAAGCGACGCCGGTCTCGGTGGCAATTTCGCGGAAGGTGCCATTTTTCTCGTTGCGGAAGAGGATGCTGGGGGTGGAGTCGCTGGCAAAGTAGAGGTCCACCCAGCCGTCGCCGTTAAGGTCGGCGGCGATGGGGGTGAAGGCATAGAAGTCTTTGGCGGCGGCGATGCCCGCGGCTTGGGTGACGTTCTCAAAGGTGCCGTCGGGCTTCTGGTGGAAGAGCGTGGCGGTGCCGTAGGGCAGGCCGCGGGGGCCGCAGAAGACGGGCATGCCTTTCCATTCGCAATTGGAGGCTTTGCCGGGCGGTGGGGTGGTGGCGAGGTCGAATTGCTGGTAACTGGTGACGAAAAGGTCGAGGCGGCCGTCGCGATCGTAGTCGAGGAAAGTGCAGCCGGAACTCCATTCCTTGGGTGGTCCGGCGACCCCTAAGCGCGCGCCCGCTTCGGTAAACCCGCCTTTCGCGTTGTTGAGCAGGAGGAGATTGGGGCCCCAGTAAGTGACGAAAAGATCCTCGTCGCCGTCGTTGTCAATGTCGCCTGCGCAGACGCCGTTGCCCCAGCCGCTTTGCCCTACGCCGGCGGTTTCGGTAACGTCGGTGAAGGTACCCTGGCCGGTGTTGCGATAGAGCTTATTGGTGGGCGGCTTGGTTGGCGGCTTAGTAGTGCCGAAGCCTTCGAGACGGGAGCCGCTGACGACGAATAGATCGAGCCAGCCATCGCCATCATAGTCGATGGCGGCGAGTCCGGTGCCGTTCGCCTCGATGATGTATTTCTTCGTTAACGGATTGCCCACGGTGGTGGGTACGGTGAGGCCTGCCTGGCTTGCGATGTCCTCGAAGGTGGCGTGAAAGGGCCGTCCGGAAGGTGCCTGGCGGGGGGCGGCAGGAGCGTTTCGGGTGGCCACCCCTTGCGCCCAGAGGAGAATGGCGGCGAAGACGAAGAAAATGCCGAGACGCGACGCGGCGGTCATGATTGCCATGCTTCATATTGTCCGTCAGTTTGCGATATGATAGGCGGGCTTACCGGTGGAGTTTTGCCGAAGCGACTTCAGGAGAAAAAGACAATGAAATACCAGGCCCGGTCGGCGTTATTTACGTTAGCGCTTGTTATCTGCTCCGCTTCCCTGTTTGCCCAAACCGCCGCCACCTTGGTCGGTGATGTGTACGATCCCTCGGGGAACGTGATTCCCAATGCCTCCGTCATCGTGACGAGTACCGGTACGGGCGCGGCGCGCACGGTGCAAACGAACGCTGCCGGACAGTGGCGCGTGACGCCCTTGAACCCCGGCAGCTATTCGATTCAGGTGAAGGCGGATGGGTTTAAGTCGCAGATCCGCAAGGATATTGAGCTGCAAGTAAGCGCGGTATTGGAAGTTGATTTCAATCTGGCGCTCGGTTCGGTCAGCGATACCGTCGAAGTCACCGGCGCGGCTCCACTGCTGCAAACCGAAGAAGCCTCGGT
>JAYVUQ010000981.1:0-3570 GCA_043787785.1 Bryobacteraceae bacterium | reverse complement strand
ACGAGTGTGAACAGGTCTCGCACCAGGTCTCCGCTGTCCTGGATGCCGAGGACCTCATCTCCGGCGAAGAAGGCTACCAACTCGAAGTCGGCTCGCCCGGCATTGAGCGCGCTCTCTCCACACCGCGTGACTATGCGCGCTTCACCGGCCAATTGGCTAAGCTGGTCCTCCGCGAGCCCATTGGCAAACACAAAACCCTCGTTGGCCGCCTGGCGGGCTTCGCCGATGGCATCGTCGCACTGAGCGTGGACGCGGAGACGTTGAGCGTTCCGCTGGACCAAATCAGTAAGGCTAACCTCAAGTTTGAGTGGCCGGCGAAAGGATAAAACTCCATGCGGGTGCTCACTTCCGCTGAAATGCGCCAGGTTGACGAAGCCACCATCACGCTCGGTATCCCGGCGCTCATCCTGATGGAAAATGCCGCCCACCGCGTGGTGGAGTGCATGCGGGAACGTTTCGGCCCCCTGCGCGAACATCGCATCGCCGTCTATTGCGGCAAAGGCAACAACGGCGGCGACGGGATGGCCATCGCCCGCCTGCTGAGCGTGGTGGAAAGGGCGAAGGTGGATGTCATCCTGGCCGCTGCGCCCGACGAGTTGACGCCTGATGCCGCCGCGCAGCACCGCATGCTGCAAACCAGTGATATTGCGCTCGGCTTCGCCCATGGGCCCACTCTGATTGTCGACGCCCTACTGGGCTCCGGCGCCACCGGAGCCGCCCGCGGACGGGTGGCCGAACTGATCGCGGAAATCAATTCGCTGGCCGCGCCCGTCATCGCCGTCGACCTGCCTTCCGGCATGGACAGCGACGCGAGCGACAACCTGGGCGAAGTTGCCCGCGCCCACCTCACCGTCACCTTCACCGCGCCGAAACCGGCCCACGTTTTGCCGCCCAATTGTGATCGACTCGGTGAACTGCGCATCTGCCCCATCGGCTCCCCCGAACGGCTGCTCGCGAGCCATCTTCACCTCAGCGAACCGCGTGACTTCGACGCCGTGCTGGCCCCGCGCGCTAGAGACGCCCACAAAGGCAACTTCGGCCATGTGCTGATCGTGGGTGGCGAGCGCGGCAAAACCGGGGCCGCCGAAATGGCCGGCCTCGCCGCTCTGCGCGCCGGTGCCGGCTGGGTCTCGGTCCACAGCGAGGCCGCCAGCCTGCCCGCGGAACTGATGGCCGCGCCTCATCTGGACGACCTTTCGAAGTACACCGTCCTCGCCGTGGGCCCGGGCCTGGGTGCCAATCCCCAGGCCCGCGATCTTTATCGCAACGCCCGCCAGCCGATGGTGGTGGACGCCGATGCGCTGAACACTCTCGCCAAGGCGAAGCTCCCCCCCGCCCCCGCACTGCGCGTCTTCACGCCTCATCCCGCCGAGATGCGCCGCTTGCAGCCCAAGGCGATTGGCGACCGCGTCGCCGATGCCCGCGCTTACGCTGTGGAAAACGGCATCGTACTGGTGCTCAAAGGCCAGCGCAGCCTGATTGCCTTTCCCGATGGCCAAGTCTTCGTCAACCCCACCGGCACCCCCGCCTTGGCCAAAGCCGGCTCCGGCGACATCCTCACCGGCCTTATCGCCAGCCTCCTGGCCCAATTCCCTTTGTTTCCCCAGCCAGCCATTCTCGCCGCCGTCTGGCTGCATGGCAAGGCCGGAGAAGTTGCCGAAAAGCACCTCACCGAACGCTGCGTCATCGCCACTGACTTACTGACTTACCTCCCCCATGCCTTCCGTGACCTACTTAACGCATAACGAAGACGAAACTATCGCCCTCGGCCATCGGCTCGCCGCCGCCTGGCCCCCGCAGGCCTTGGTACTGCTGATCGGCGACCTTGGCGCGGGCAAAACCACGCTCACCAAAGGCATCGTCACCGGCCGCGGCATCGCCGACCCCGTCACCAGCCCCACCTTCACGCTCATCCACGAATACGGCACCCCACCGCGCGTCTTTCATATTGACCTCTACCGGCTCGACGAGGCCCACGAAGTCATGGCCCTGGGCCTCGACGAACTCCTCGATCGTCCTGCCCTCACGCTGATCGAATGGGGCGAGCGATTCCCTGAACTTTGGCCTCGCCAGCGCATCGAAGTCCGCCTCACTCGCCTCCCCGATGAGCGCCGCGAAATTGAGGTGATATTATGTCCCCACGATGAAACGCCGTAATTTTCTTGAAGCTTCCACTGCCGCCGGGGCTGCCGCCGCCCTCGTTTCCCCCGCCGCGGCCGCCGCCGCCAAATCCTTCCACCCCTCACTTTCCGGCAAGCCCGGCGTGTTGAAGCTGGGCACCCAGAACGCCGACGACGACGTCAGCCTGGGCCTTTTTGCCGCCTTCGGCCTCACCAGCATCTGCAGCGGTTTGCCCTCGCGCAAGCTCGACGAGAAGTGGAGCGTCGATAGCCTGAAGGCTCTGCGGGAACGCGTCGAAAAACACAAAATCAACCTCGACATGGTGCCCTTGCCGCTGAGTTCCGCTTACATCACCAGGCACGAATTCCCCGACATCATGAAGGGCAACAGCCCGCAACGCGACCGCGACATCGAAGATATCTGTAACATCATTCGCAATATCTCGCGCGTCGGCATTCCGGCGGCGAAATATAACATGAGCATCCTGGGCGTGGTCCGCACCGAGCCCACCATCGGCCGTGGTGGCGCGACGCTGAGCACCTTCAACTACGCCAAGGGTAAGCAGGATCCGCCCCTCACCGAAGCCGGCGCCGTCCCGGCCGACCTTTACTGGGAACGCATTACTTACTTCCTCGAGCGCGTCGTGCCAGTAGCCGCCGAAAACAAAGTGAAAATCGCCTGCCACCCGCATGACCCCGGCATGCCCAAAGGCAAAGGCTGGCGCGGCGTCGAAACCGTCTTAGGCAGCTTTGAAGGCTTAAAGAAATTCGTGAGTATCAAAGAAAATCCCTACCACGGCCTCAATTTCTGCCAAGGCACCATCAGCGAAGATCTCGAAAATCCGAACAAAGAGATCCACGAGATCATCCGCTACTTCGGCAGCCGCAAGAAAATCTTCAACGTCCACTTCCGCAATATCAAGGGCAAATTTCTCAACTTCCAGGAAGTGCTGCCCGATGACGGCGATGTGAATTTTCTCGAATGCATCAAGACTTACAAGGAGGTCGGCTTCGACGGCATGGTGATGCCAGACCACGTCCCCCACATCCCCGGCGACCCCAAAAGCCAACAAGCTTTCGCGTTTTCTTTTGGCTACATTCGCGCTTGCATTCAGATGGTGGAAGGCTGGAATAGCGAGGCCTCCGCCCGAAATTCGTAGGAACAAATCACACCAACATGGAATACACTAAAGCTATGGCTGTCCAAATGGCAATCGCCCGTACATCGGCGGCGGAACTCCAAGTAATGGTGGAACATCCGTCGGAGCCTGCGATTCGCGAATACGCTTTCGAGGTATTTGGCGATCAGGAGCGCGCCGAAGAATGGCTCAGCAGTGAACTTAGCAGTAGTGAACTTCGCACTACTGAAGACGAAAGTCTTCGCCGCGTCTTAAAAAGCCTCATTCAAATCGATTTCGGCGTCATCGCTTAGGCAATCGTTCGCCCGATG
>JAYVUQ010000980.1:0-7959 GCA_043787785.1 Bryobacteraceae bacterium | reverse complement strand
GTCATCTAGTTCGATGCGCGAGCGATCGTCGAGCAGACGGCTGGCCAAGCGCCGGGCCAGCGTGGCTTTGCCGACGCCGTTAGGGCCATGTAGCAGCAAAGTCTGCGCGAGCTTGTCTTGCGAGATCATGCGCTCGAGGGCGGTGATGACGGGCCGATGGCCGTGAAAATCCCAGTCGTATTCATGGGCGTAGATTTCGTTCAACTCAAGGCCTCCTCAATGAGCGGCCACAGATTGGCGGCGACCGCGTCAATCGACGGCGCGCCGCTCACGAGCCGGATGCGGTGCGGCTCTTCGGTGGCCAATTGCAGATAGCCTTGGCGGACGCGCCGGTGAAAGTCGAGTGACTCGGCGTCGAGCCGGTCCTGCGCGGCGCGTTGGGTGGTGCGCTGGAGGGTGAGTTCGGGAGGGATGTCCACGAGCACGGTGAGGTCCGGCTGGAGGGTGCCGCAGGCGATGGTGTGGAGTTGCCGCACGACGTTCGCGCCTAGACCACGGCCGATGCCTTGGTAGACCAAGGTGGAGTCAGTAAACCGGTCGGAGAGGACAATGGCACCGCGCTCGAGAGCCGGGCGAATCACCTCTTCGACGTTTTGCGCGCGGCTGGCGAAGTAAAGCAGTAGCTCGGCGGTGGGGCGCAGATGGAGGTTGGTGGCGTTGAGCAGAATGGCGCGGATGTCGCGACCGATGCTGGTGCCGCCGGGCTCGGCGGTCTCGACCACTTCGCGTCCCCCGGCGCGGAGGCGCGCGGCCAGCAGAGCGAGTTGGGTGCTTTTGCCACTGCCGTCCGGGCCTTCAAAGGTGAAGAAGCGGCCGGGGTAAGTCCCGGGGCTAGTCATAGACAAAATGCAGGACCTTCTTCAAGTCCAGCCAGGCTTCCCGCTTGGCTTCCACGTTGTAGGCGCGCAGGAGGAACGAGGGGTGGTAAGTGACCATGACGGGAAAATCGCGCCACTTGTACCAATTGCCACGCATCTTGGTGACGCCCTCCTTCAGGCCGAGCAGAGCCTTGGCGGAGGTGCCGCCCAGGGCGCAAATCGCTTTGGGCTTTAAGACCTCAAGCTGGCGTGCGAGGAACTGGCCGCAGATCTCCATTTCGTCCGGCAAGGGCGCGCGATTTTCGGGGGGGCGGCACTTGGCGACATTGGCGATGTAGACATCGTCGCGGGAAATGTTGATGCCTTCTTTGAGCGCCGTATTGTTGATCATCTGGGTGAGCAACTGGCCGGCGCGGCCGACGAAGGGAAGGCCTTGCAAGTCTTCCTCCTGCCCCGGCGCTTCACCGACGAAGACGAGCTTGGCTTGCGGACTGCCGGAGCCAAAGACGATTTTGTTGCGGCCTTCAGAAAGCCGGCAGCGACGGCAATCGCCAATGTCGGCGCGGATCAGGTCGAAGCTATCGTTGTCTGGCGCAAGGCCAGGGAGAACGGTGGGCGTGGGCACTTTGGGCATGTCGGGAATCTCCAATGATGCCACGGACGCGGGCAGCGGCAAGGGTGTGGGCGCGGATCGGTAAAGCTCTTTTACGCCGAGGTCACGATAGTATTCGAGTAACGTCTTGAGGTCGCTCATGCGCCGGCTCGCAAGCGCAGGATGTGGTTCAGGATCTGGCCGGCAAGTTCACGCTTCGAGGCTTGGCCCAGCGGGATATCGCCCGCGCGAGTGACGAGGGTGACGTCGTTCTGATCGGAGTCGAAGCCCGTGAGGCTTGAGTTCACCAGGTTCGCGACGATTAAGTCGGCGTTCTTGCTTTCGAGCTTGCGGCGGGCATAATCGAGCAGGTTTTCGGTTTCGGCGGCGAAGCCGACTACGAAGCGGTGGCCCTTGCGCTGGCCGACTTCGGCGAGAATATCGGCGTTGGGCTCGAGGGTGAGCGTCATGGGGCCAGCAGTCCTCTTCAGCTTGTGTGGAGCCTCGTGCTGGACGCGGTAGTCAGCCACGGCGGCGGACTTAATCACAATGGTGGCGGGCTCCAGGTGGGCCAGCACCGCGGCGTGCATTTCGCTGGCCGTGGTGACGTTAACCAGCTCGACACCGGCGGGGGCCGTAATCTGCACGGGGCCCGACACCAACACGACGCGCGCGCCGCGCCGTTGCGCGGCTTCGGCCAGGGCGTAGCCCATCTTGCCGCTGGAGCGATTGCTGATGTAACGAACGGGGTCGATCGGTTCGCGGGTGGGCCCGGCGGTGATCAGCACCGTGTCGTTTTTGAGATCCTGCTTAGGTTGGGAGAGCAGCGCGACTTGCTCGGCAATGTAGCGCGGGTCGGCGAGGCGGCCGGGGCCCACCATGCCGCAAGCCAGACGCCCGGCTTCGGGGTCCAGGATGATATGGCCGCGGGCGCGCAACGTCTCGAGATTAGCGCGCGTGGCCGGATGGTTCCACATGTTGGTGTTCATCGCGGGCGCGAAAAAGACGGGCCCGGTGAAGGCAAGGTAAGTGGTGGAAAGAAAATCGTCGGCTAAGCCATGCGCGAATTTGGCCAGGATTCCGGCGGTCGCCGGTGCCACGAGCAGCACGTCATTTTCCTGAGCCACGCTAATATGCTCAACAGAACTGGAGAGCGTGCCCTCGGGGCTCGATGCGTCAAAAAGGCCGGTAATTACTTGGCGGCCGGTAAGGGCGGCGAAGGTGAGGGGTTGAACAAACTCGCGAGCACTGGCCGTCATGACGACCGTGACGGCGAAGCCCTGATCCTGCAGCAGGCGTGCCAGTTCGGCCGCCTTATAGGCGGCGATTCCGCCACCGACGCCGAGGATCAGGTTCACGAGGCTCTAAATCAGTTCGCTGCCGCCCTCTTCCGGGGGACGGCCCGGATCGGTCCAGGTGATGAGGCCGCGGCGGACCTCCTCGGTGGCTGAAACCGTGGGCTTCTTGGTGGAAGTGGGCAGGAACGAACGCGCACCAGCTTGCAACTGGCGGGCGCGCTTCGAGGCAATGATGATGAACCGGTACGTCGAAAGTTCCGGATCGTCGGGAACGGTATTGTGCGCGTTGGGGCGCAAAGCCATGTTGGGCACGATGTAAGACCTTCCTAATTAACCAGCAGTCAACGTCAAATCAAACGTCGACAGCACGGGGCCGATACGGCTTTCCATCCTTACGCGCCGGACTCGCTCGGCTTTGATGATGGCGACCAAATTCGCCGTGGATTGTTCCACATCATCGTTCACCAAAATGTAGTCGTACAGACCGTAATTCTTGATTTCCGCCGCCGCTTCACGCAGCCGCCGCTGGATTACCTCTTCGGAATCCTCGCCGCGGGCACGCAATCGCTTTTCCAGCTCCTTCCGGGAGGGGGGGAGAATAAAAATCGAAACAGCTTCGGGAACGCGCTCTTTCAATTGTCGCGCACCTTTCACGTCGATGTCGAGCAGGAGGTTGGAGCCTAAACGGCTGGCGCGTTCGAGTTCACTGCGGTGGGTGCCGTAGTAGTTGCCAAAAACTTCGGCCCATTCCAGGAATTCTTCGCGGCGCGCGCGGCCTTCGAAATCTTCGCGGGTGACGAAATGATAGTTGGTGCCATCGACTTCATTCCCGCGCGGCTTGCGGGTGGTGTAGGAAACCGAGAAGACCAGATTGTGTTCCGCACGCAACAAGCCGCCGAGCAGGGTGGTTTTCCCACTGCCTGAAGGTGCAGAAATAACAAAAACCATGAGTTCCCTCTAGGCTACTCCAGATTGAGGCTCTGTTCACGAATCTTCTCAATATCGGATTTGGCGCTGAGGGCGAGGTCAGTCAGTTTGAGGCCCAAATCGCCGATGCCGCTGGTTTTCGACAAGATGGTGTTGGCCTCGCGATTCATCTCCTGGAGGAGAAAGTCGAGGCGCTTGCCGATCTCGGCTCCGCCTTGCATGAGGTCTTCGAGTTGGTGCGAATGAATGCGGAGGCGGGCCAATTCCTCGGCAATGTTGCCGCGTTCGGCCAGCAATGACGCTTCCTGAATCAAGCGGGTGGAATCGATCATGGCGGTATCGAGCAATTCGGTGAGGCGCTGGCGCAGGCGGTTTTCGAGCAAGGGCTGCACCTCGCCGCGCAAGGATTCCATTTGATGAACGGCACCGCGAATGGCGACGTTATGGCGCAGAATCTGAGTTAACAATTCGCCGCCCTCGCGGGCGCGAAAAGTTTCGAGTTCGTCGAGAGCCGCGGAGAAGACTTCGAGGAGCCGCTCGATAAAGTCAGCGCCCAGTTCGCCGCTGGCCTCTTCCATCATTCCGGGGAAGCGCAGCATGACGTTCAAGTCGGGCTGGGAAGAAAGTTTCAGCCGGGTGGCGGCGCGCACAAAGGCATCGACGTAAGTGGCCAATAACTCTTCATTGATGCGCACCGTGTGGGCGGTGACGGCCGGCACCCAGTTGGCGCGGATATCGATGTGGCCGCGGTGCAGACGCTGCTTGACGGCGGCGCGAAGGGGCGCCTCAAAGACGTCCAGTTGCGCGGGCAGGTGAAAGTGCAGGTCAAGCCCGCGGTGATTCACGCTCTTCAAGGTGATCGATAAATCACCCGCGGGCAATGTGCGGCGAACCAGCGCGTAACCGGTCATGCTTTTGGCGGACAATATGAAACCTCTTTCCGCGGACTCAGTTCGTAATGTCCGGTGATTCGACTAGTGTCGCATCTGGGCCCAGATACTGCAGATCGTGCAGCCGCCGATAGATGCCGCCACCGGCCACGAGCTCTTCGTGCGTACCGATCTCGGAGACGCGTCCGCGATCCAATACGACGATCTTATCGGCACGGCGAATGGTAGAAAGACGGTGGGCGATCACAATTACCGTGCGGCCATTGATTAAGTTGGCGAGCGCGGCCTGCACCAGCATCTCGGATTCAGCATCCAGATGGGACGTGGCTTCGTCGAGTACTAAGATCGGCGCATTTTTTAACAGCGCGCGGGCGATGGAAAGGCGCTGCCGCTGCCCGCCACTCAGCTTGGCGCCGCGTTCGCCCACCATCGTCTCATAGCCGTCCGGCATGGCGAGGATAAACTCCTCGGCGTGGGCGTTACGCGCGGCTTCCTGCACTTCGGCGGGCGAGGCGCCGGGCCGGCCATAGCGAATGTTGTTCAGAATCGTATCGTTGAACAGGAAAGTTTCTTGCGCCACCAGGCCAATTTGTTGGCGCAGGCTGGCGACGGCGAGGTCGCGCACGTCCACGCCATCGACGGCGAGCGAGCCACGCTCGAGGTCATAGAAGCGGGGCACCAGGCTGGCCATTGTTGTTTTACCCGCGCCGCTGGGGCCCACCAGTGCGCACACCTCACCCGCGTTCACCGTGAGATTCACGCCGTCGAGCGCATAGCTCTCGGCACCGGGATAGCGGAAGTGGGCGTCGGTAAAGGTGATGCTCGCTTTGAAGCTAGTCAGCGCTTGGGCCCCCGGCTTGTCCGCCAGGTTACGTTCTGTATCGAGATACTCGAATACCTTCTGCGACGCGCCGCTGGCTTGTTGAAAGATCTGGTGGATGCCAGTGAGCCGTTTTACCGGCTCGTACAACATCAGCAGCGCCACCATGAAACTGGAGAATTCGCCAGCCGTCATTTGGTTGGCCTTAATTTGTGTGCGCGCGTAAGTAAGCAGCACGACGATAGTTAAGGCGGCAAAGAATTCGATCATGGGCGAGGCCAAGGCCTGCTGCAGGACGTACTTCAAATTGGCTTTTTTCAAGCTGGCCGCCGCGCGGGCGAATCGCTCGCTCTCGAGCCGTTCCGCGCCAAAAGCCTTCACCACTTGCTGGCCAGAGAGCGTCTCCTGCAGCACTTCATTCAAATCGGCGGCGTTGTCCTGCGCGCGGCGGGTGGTGCCGCGCAGTCGCTTGCCGATGCGCGCAGTGGGGATGAGGACGAAGGGCAGTAGCGTGAGGCTAGCGACGGCCAAGCGCCAATCGTTTTGCATCAGGACGGCCAATAAGAAGATGGCGGTAAAGGTCTGCCGGAACCAATCGGCGAGTAAGTGCGACGTCGCCACCTGGATCTTGTCGATGTCGTTCATAATCGACGACATCAGGCGGCCGGTGGAGTTAGCGGCAAAGAAACTGGCGTCCTGCCGGAGGACATGGTCGAACACTCGCTGGCGGAGGTCAGTCACTACGGAAAGCCCCACGTAGTTCACCATATAATTACCCAGATAGTCGAACAAGCCCTTCAGTAAATAGACCGTTAGAATACTGACGGCTACCATGGTCCAGACGTTCTGAATGCCACTGGGCAGTAAGTCATTCAACGTCACCGCGCCGCCGCTGAAGGGCCATTGGAATAGCTTTACCGGCTCCTCGGCGCTTCCCGGTTTCAGGACCCGGTCGAACACTGGTTGAATCAGGCGGGCGATAAAGCCTTGCATCGCCCCCACGCCCGCCATCAGAAACATGGCGGCGAGTAACCGTGGCCAGTAAGGCTTGGCAAGCGCGAGCAACCGCTTCATGCGTTTACCTTTTCGAGCAGCCGGCTGAAGGAGCCCACCACTTGGTCTACGGTGATTTCTTGCAGGCCGGCGGGCGATACAAAGGTCTCGCAGCGCGTGCGCCAAGGGGCCCATACGACGGGGTCGGACGAGCCATAAAGTACGGTGACGGGCAGGCCAAAGGCGGCGGCCATGTGGGCGGGGCCAGAGTCGTTGCCGAGAAAGAATTTGGCCCCCGCTAAGATCTGTTTGGTTTGTTCCAGGGGGCTTGCGAGGCACTGGAAGCCCGTGAAAGGGGCAAAATCGTCGGCAGGGGCGCCGATGACGATGGGGGTGAGTTGCCAGTGCTGCTGAAGGTGGCGCATGGCCTCCACAAAGCGTGGGGCGGGCCATTGTTTGTGGGCGGCGGAGGCGAAGGGGTGGACGACGGCATAACGGCTGGGGCCTTCCGTCCAGCGGTTGGCGTAAAGACGGGTCCGGGGAATCTCGACGCGGGGAGCGCCCAGATAAAACATGGCGGAGGCCAAATGTTCTGCCGTATGGACAATCCGTTCTTCGCCCAAAATCTGTTGGGCGCGCGGGATGGGGGCGTTATAGAGCCAAGCGCCAGCGTGGTGCGCGAAGCCCGCGCGGACCTTAGCTAGCGACGCGGCGGTCATCCCAAGGCTGCGGGAACCGCCATGCAGATTTAGGCAGAGGTTGCTGCCGCTGGCGGCCATTAAGGTGGGCGGCACGATTTGGTCGAGGTCAGGATTGCCGGCAAAGACGGCGGCGAAGCGGGGCTCGACGACCACCCGCAGGCGCAGATCAGGGCGCGCTTTCTTGAGAATCGAAAGGGCGGGAGTCGTCAGGACGCAATCCCCCAGGGAGCGCAGGCGCAAGATCGTCACCCGCGAGCCGGGCGCGAGATCTGCAAGGATGCTGGCCATGGCTAGCCGATCGCCGTCGACCTAGTCCTCGACCTTAGCTTCCTCAACCAGCATCACAGGGATGTCGTCGCGAATGGGGTAAACGCGGTGGCATTGCACGCACTTGAGTCCGCTGCCATTCGGCTTCATTTCTACCGTTGCTTTGCACAACGGGCAAACCAGAATCTCAAGGAGCTCTTTGCTGATGGCCATAAACAGTTATTAGTCTAGCTCATGCTCCCGTAAGCGCGATACCATCGGAAGTTCCATGCGCCTATCCTGTGTGCTGCTTGTCTTGTTCGCGATCGCTGGCTGCCGCCCCGCGCCGCAGCGGGTAATTGGCGTGGTGCCCAAGGGCGCCAACCACATCTTCTGGCAAACGGTGCGCGCGGGCGCGATCAAGGCGGCTGCGGAGTGTTCGGCAACCGTCGAGTGGAACGCGCCGTCGCTCGAGGTGGATTCGAGCCGGCAGATTGAGATTGTCGAGTCGATGGTGAATCGGCATTTGGCCGGCATTTCGCTCGCCCCGGTGGATCGCCGCGCTCTGGTGCGCATTGTCGAACGCGCCGCATCGCTCAATATCCCCGTGGCGATTTTCGATTCGGCCATCGATACCGATCAGCGCCTCACCTACGTGGCCACCAACAACGAAG
>JAYVUQ010000979.1:0-3065 GCA_043787785.1 Bryobacteraceae bacterium | reverse complement strand
AGCCTCGATCTGGGCGAAGATCTTTTCGGGCGAGCTTTTCTCGAGAAAAGCGGTCCCGCCAGTGTCGACCGCGAGGTATCGCAACTGGTCTTTATTGAGACCGGTGCGCGAGATGCGCATGGAGCCACCGAAGCCGAAACTGGCTTGCTCACCCTTGACGCCGATCGAATAGACCGCCGTTTCGGCCTCTTGGGCAGCTTGGATGGCGTCGTCGAGGCTTTGTTCGCTGCCGGAATCGACGCCGTCGGTGAGGACGAGGAGGGCCTTGCGGCCAGGTACGTCCTGCATCTTTTTGGCGGCGGCGTGGACGGCGTTCCAGATGATGCTGCCACCGCAGGTGCGCTGGGGACGGCCGCTGGCCATGAGCCCGTGAGGAAGGCAAGCGGGACCGAGGGGACGGCCACGGTCACGCAGGCGATAGTCAACGTCGTCAGCGAGCAGGTTGGCTTGATCGGTAAAGTCGCGCAGCAGGCGGACGTTGGTGGCGACGGTGACCAGGAAGGCACGGTCACCGGGCCGGAGCACTTGCTTCAGGAATTGCCGGATGGTGGCGCGATGCTTGGCCAGGTTGCGCATCTGGGAGCCCGAGATATCGACGATGAGGCCAACGGTGAGCGGGAGGTCGTTCTCACGCCAGAGGTGGGCGACGGACTGGGGGATGCCGCGGTCGCGGACTTGGAAGTCACTTTGGGCGAGTCCGGTGAGCAGTTGGCCATTGCTTTTCGACACCGTGCAGGCAATGCGGACCAGCCGCACATCGACGGAGATGGTGGGGATCTGTTGCCCAATGAGGGCCGCAGTTCCGGCAATGGTGACGGCGATGAAGAGGAATCGGCGCACTTGAGGGTACCTATACGATAATCGAAGTAGTAGTCAGCCGATGGACCTTAAGCAAACTGTAAACCTCCCGAAGACCGATTTCCCGATGAAAGCCGACCTGGCCCAGCGTGAACCGCTGATGCTGGCCCGCTGGAACGCTGAGGGGCTCTACGGGCAAATTCGCACCGCTCGCGCGGGGCGTCCCCGTTATGTCCTGCACGACGGGCCGCCCTACGCCAACGGGAACATCCACCTGGGCCACGCCTTCAACAAACTGCTGAAGGACTTCATCATCAAGTCGAAGACGATGGCCGGCTATGACTCGCCTTATATCCCTGGCTGGGATTGCCATGGGCTGCCCATCGAGATCAAGGTGGATTCGCAACTGGGTTCTAAGAAGGCGCAAATGACGACGACGCAGATCCGGCAGGAATGCCGCAAGTACGCCGCCAAGTTTGTCGACCTGCAGAGCAAAGACTTTCAGCGGTTGGGTATCCTGGGCCGTTGGGAAAAACCTTATCGCACCATGGACCCCGAGTATCAGGGTGCCATCGCGCAGGCCTTTGTCGATTTTCTCGATCAGGGCTACGTGTATAAGGGCCTTAAACCGGTAAATTGGTGCATTAGTTGCCGTACTTCGCTGGCCGAGGCGGAGATCGAGTACGAGCAGCATACGAGCCCTTCCATCTACGTGCGGTTTCGTCTCACCTCGGATGCGGCGGCGGTGGACCTTGCGTTGGCGGGGCGCGAAGTTTATGGTGTTATCTGGACGACAACGCCTTGGACGATTCCGGCTAACCTGGCGATTTCGTTTCATCCGAAGTTTGAGTATTCGGCCGTTGACGTAAACGGCGCCGTGTATATCATCGCCTCAGAGTTACTACCAGCAGTGACTGCCACTTTGGGTTGGGAAACGCCGGCATTGATTGCGACGTTTCCAGGCGCGAAGCTAGACCGGGTGGTGTTTCGCCATCCGTTTCTGGAGCGCGATTCGCTGGGCTTGAATGGCGACCACGTGACGCTCGAAGCTGGCACGGGTGCGGTGCATACGGCTCCAGGGCATGGCATGGATGACTATGTTATCTCGAAGCAATATGGCATTGAGCCGTATAATCCGGTGGATCCGGCCGGGAGGATGTTTGCGGCGACGGGCGCGGCGGGTGAGTTGCCGGCGGTCCTGTTGGGTAAAAAGGTTTGGGACGCTAATAGGGTCGTAATTGAGTTACTGAAAGAGTCTGGCGCGTTGTTACTCGCCAAAGATTACGAGCATAGCTACCCCCATTGCTGGCGCTGCCACAATCCGACGATTTTCCGGGCGACGGAACAGTGGTTTATTGGCATGGAGCGCACGGGCCCTTATGAAGGCACTTTGCGGACGCGGACGCTGGAGGCGATTAAGCAGATTAAGTGGATGCCTTCCTGGGGCGAAGAGCGCATGTCGAACATGATTGCGTCGCGGCCGGATTGGAATATCTCGCGGCAGCGCGTGTGGGGCGTGCCGATCCCGGTATTTTATTGCGAGAGTTGCCATGAGGCGGTTACCGAAAAGGCAGTGCTTGATCCGATCGTTGATCGTTTCCGGCGGGAGACGGCTGATGTTTGGTATAGCGAAACGGCGCATGAGTTACTGCCGGCGGGCCACCGTTGTAAGAAATGCAACGGCGGTGAATTCCGTAAAGAAACGGATATCCTGGACGTCTGGTTTGATTCGGGTGCGTCGCACCTGGCGGTGTTGACTAAGGAGAATAACTTGGGATGGCCGGCCGAGTGTTACCTCGAGGGTGGTGACCAATACCGCGGCTGGTTCCATTCTTCGCTCTTAGTCGGCATGGGCCTGAAGAACGCCTCGCCTTACCGGGAGTGCGCCACCAATGGCTGGACCCTCGATGGCGAGGGCAAGGCCATGTCGAAGTCAGTAGGCAATGTGGTGGAGCCGGAAAAGATAATCAAACAATTCGGCGCGGATGTGTTGCGGCTCTGGGTGGCGTCGGTGGCCTTCAATGAGGACGTGCGCATTTCCGATGTGATCTTGTCGCGATTGACGGAAGCTTACCGGAAGCTGCGCAATACGTTCCGCTATGCGCTATCGAACCTGAACGGTTTCGATCCGGTAGCGCATATGGTGCCGATTGGCGAAATGCGCGAATTTGACCAGTGGATCTTACTGCGTACGGATGACTTGGTGGAGCGTTGCCGCCAGGGGTACGACAATTTCGAATTCCACCGCGTGTATCAGGCCATCTATA
>JAYVUQ010000978.1:0-7644 GCA_043787785.1 Bryobacteraceae bacterium | reverse complement strand
TCGCGGTCGAGGCGATCGAACCAGGGCAAGATCAAGGCGGGTGGCACCAGAAATAGGGCCGCAATAGGGAAGGCGAGCCCAGGGAAAAACTGCAGTCCGTTGAACAAGCGGCGCGACATTAGCCGGAAATAGCCACCGATGGCGAATAGCTGCTCCACCTCGAGGCCGGCTTGCGTCAGCAGATAGGCAAGTCCATAACGGGTATACCGGAAGTAGTCATGCGGTGCCTGATGTACTTCCCATTCGTGGGGCACCACCAGCAGCAAGCGCCCACCGGGCATAAGCACGCGGGCCAGTTCCCGAATCACCTGCCCCGGTTCGCGGACGTGTTCCAAGGTGACAACGTTAAGTGCGGCCGCGAAGGCTTCATCGCGAAAGGGGAGCGCGGTAAGGTCGGCGAGGGCTTGGAGGCGGGTGTAGTCCCAAGCGGCGTCGCCAATGGCGAGGTCAACCGGAGTGTATTGCTGGCGCGAGAAATATTGGGAATGGCGGGCTTCGCCGGCCCCGGCATCGAGGACGCGGACCCCGGCGGGAACGGTAGCCGCAAAATCGCGCACGCTATCTTCCAGAACGGCATCGAAATGCAGCACTTGGCGGTAGAGCCAATTGGGCAGCCAGGACTGCAGGCGAGCATAAATCATTGGGGCTTTTTGCGGGCTTCCACCATGATACTGGAGCCGGCGCGGCAGGCCGCTTCGAGCATGGTGAAAGGCAGGCAGGCGGCGGTGAGGCCAAAGTAGGCGAGATTCTTGAGGAGGCGCGAGGCGGCCGACTCCTTCACGCCGCGGATGATGCGCGACATCGGGTCGAGGCCCGGGGCAAGGGAGGTAGCCATCCCAGCGGGGTTGTCACGCAAGTTGAAGTGCTTGGTGCGAACGCTTTCAAAACCGCAGCGATCCAGCAGTACCTCGAGATCATCGGGGCGAAAGTCCCAGAGGTGGCGCGGTACGTCGAGTCCATTCCAATGTTCTCCCAGCAGCAGAAACTGGAGGCTGGCGGCATTGGGCACCTGGATGATCAGGCGGCCTTCGGGATGCAGCAGTTCGTAGGCCGATTCGAGATAAGCGGCGGGGTCGTACAGGTGTTCGAGCACATGGAACATGGTGATCACGCCGCAGCGGCCGGCGGCAAGGGGTGCCTGAGTGAGCGTACCGACGAAGGCCGGTACTTGATTGGCACGCCAAGCGACTTGCGCCGCGTCGATGGAAAAATCGAGGCCCAGGACGGGGAAACCGGCGCGCTGGACAAAGTGAGTGAAGAGGCCCCCGCCACAGCCCACATCGAGCAGGACGGGCTGGCGGCCATTTAAAGGGCCCACGGAACGCAAGGCCGACAACGCAAAATTGACATGGTCACGAATCACAAAGCGGCGATAGGCTTCAGTGAGTTGGGAGACGGAGCCGGGGTCGGGCTGATACCAATACTTTTCCGGGTAGAACTGGCGAAGTTCGGCGGGCGTGGGTTGGGGGTCGAGGCGGATCAGGCGGCAACGGAGGCACTCGACAACGTAGAAGGTCTTGTCGGTGGTGTTGTAGAGCCGGTCGGTGCCGGTGAAAAGCGTGCGGACCCGGGATTCGTTGCAGGCGGGGCAGTCGGCCGATGCGGAGTGGGCCGATGGGTCGGCCGGCAGAGGGACAGGCTCCAGCGGAACGGGCCGCGGCGGGAGAGGCGGCAATTCACAGGAAAACGGAGTGGGGCCTAGCCGGCCTGCGAACTGATCTCTTTGAGGGAGATCCGATGTTGGCGCAGGAGGACTAGCACTTCGGCGTCGCTTCGCTTTCGAAATCGGGCAATCTCCTTTCTTTTTGCCAGCATACGAGGCAATAGATACAGTGCTTCGCAATCACCGCGCAAGAGTGCTCCTGCCATGCGGAATTTGCCGGCCAGACCCGGGTAGCGTCGGGTCTCACCCTCGCCGCGCGCCGCCGCCAACACACCCGCTGATAAGCGTAGCAGATAGTAGAACGGGTTGAGGAGCAGCAGACGCCAGGGAAAGAGTTTGGCGGCCAACAGCACCCGGTTCCGCTCAATGAGTACCAAGCGGCGGAAGGAGCCCACGCCCAGGGTGGCGCCGCGATGGTGAAGCACCCGGGCGGCGGGCGCATACACACAATCCCACCCCGCGATGCGGCCGCGCAAGCCCAACTCAGCATCGTCGGCGTAGGCGAAAAAGTCCTCATCGAAACCGCCAATTTCATCCAGCATGGACTTGCGATACAGAGCCGCGCAACCATCGGGCCAGAGGCATTCGGTCGAGTGGTCATACTGGCCCCGATCCACCTCGCCCGCTCCCCGCCCCCGGTTCTGACCGTCCGGGTAAATCAGGTGGCCCACCTTGTCAATCCGGGTGGGCTCAAAGTGGATCACGATCTTCGAAGCCACCATCCCGATGTCGGTGCGAGTTTCGCAAGCCGATTGGAGCGCACTAAGCCAGTTGGGGTCGGCTTCGGCGTCGTTGTTTAACAGAGCGATAAGGTGGCCGCGAGCGGCGGCAATTCCCTGGTTATTCGCCGCGCAAAAGCCCCGATTTTGTTGATTGCGGATCAGTCGAAGGGGAAACCGGGAAGCAAAGGTACCAATCACCTCAAGGGATCCATCGTCGGAGCCATTGTCGACCACGATGACTTCAAATTCAACGTTTTTCTGAACCGCCAACGACTCCAAAGCGGCACGAAGCAGCTCCCGACGGTTCCAATTGACGAGAATAACGGAGATCATGTAAAGAAAAACAGCAGATGGGATTGTTTTACATCCACAAGTGGGGGTGGGCCAATCCCTTTATGGGATATTATAACTGGTAGTCAGAAGGTAATAGCACTATGGCATCAATCGGCCAAAAACTTCGCCAGGAACGTGAGCGCCTCGGGATACCGCTGAAGGACATTGCCCGGGAAACGCGCATCAGCGCACGATACTTAGAAGCGATTGAATCTGAAGACACACGGACGCTGCCCCAGGATTTTTTCTATCGCAGCTTTGTGAAGCAATACGCCGAGTATCTGGGAATTTCGGCAGATGAAATCGCCGTGACGTTGCGCCGGGAGATGCCGGTGGCGGCAGTGGCGCTCCCCAGGGTCACCGCCCCCAAATTACAAGTGCTGCCGACCCTGATCCCCCAGCAAAGCGTTCCGGTGGAGTCTCCGTTTTCAGCCACGGCCAATTTTGAAGATGGGCGGACCTCGAAGCGCTGGCTTGCCGTAGCGGCGTTGTTGTTGGTGGGTTCGGTGTCGTATTTGGCCACGCGCCGGCCGGGCGGCTTTGGTGCGGATGCACCGGTGGCGACCACCGAGTCCAGCCGGGTGAAAGCTCCGGTCAGCGAGGTAACCATTCCGGTGCCCGGCCCGTCCAATGGCCCCACCAGTGGACAGCCCGTGAGCGCGGCCCGAACCATACAGCCTTTAGGTAACGCCGTCGTGCAGGCCACCAATCTGGGCTCGGGACGTTTGCAGATCGTCATCAGTGCCCGGGAACAGACTTGGATCAAGCTGGTCGCCGATGGCAAGCACATCTACATGGGTCTCATTGAGCCCGGCCAGTCCCAGGCGATCGAAAACGCCAGTAACGCAGAGCTGCTCACCGGTAACGCGGGTGGCATTGAAGTAAAGCAGAATGGTCGTTCGCTGCCCGGTCTGGGGTCAAGCGGAGAAGTGCGCATGGTGGTGTTCGATACGGAGAACTACCAGGTCCGCCAGCCGGTGGCCAAGCCGAAGGCTCCGGAGCCGGCACCGGCAGACGGGGCTAAGCCAGCGCAAACTACATCCTCAACGGAATAGTCTATTGCTTACCCGCTCGGGGTATCCTAAAGTAGATTTTGCATGCAAAATAAGCAGATCCTCCTGGCCTCCCGCCCCGCGGGTCTTCCCAAATTGTCTGACTTTCGCCTCGTCGAGACTGAGCTTCCCGATCTCAAACAGGGCGAAGTCCTCCTCGAAGTTGTCTACCTGTCGGTGGACGCGTATATGCGGGGAAGGATGGGCGAAGCCAAGAGCTACGCGGCCCCTATGCAGATTGGCGACGTGATGGTGGGTGCCATCGTAGGAAGAGTTCTGCGATCGAACGACCCCACCTTCTCCTACGGCGACTACGCCGAAGCTTTCGTAGGGTGGCAGCAATACGGGATTGCCCCGGGAAAGCAATTGCGAAAGCTGGACCCGCAAGCCGGACCACTGCCCGCCGCTTTGAGCGTCATGGGCATGCCTGGATTGACGGCCTACTTTGGCCTCTTGGATGTGTGTAAACCAACCCGCGGCGAGACAGTGGTGGTGTCAGCGGCGGCCGGGGCCGTGGGCTCCATTGCCGGCCAGATCG
This sequence comes from Bryobacteraceae bacterium, assembly GCA_043787785.1. Classification (GTDB taxonomy): domain Bacteria; phylum Acidobacteriota; class Terriglobia; order Bryobacterales; family Bryobacteraceae; genus JALHNI01. Next base: position 3,336 of record JAYVUQ010000978.1, on the reverse strand, counting down.
CGCGACTCAAAGGTTGTCCCGTGGTCGGCATTGCCGGGAGCGACGAGAAAGTGAAATGGCTCACCGGGGAGCTGGGCTTCGACTCGGCCTTCAACTACAAGACCTCGCCCGACACCTACGGCAAGCTGAAAGAACTCTGCTCCAAGGGCATCGACTGCTACTTCGACAACGTGGGCGGCACGATCACCGATGCCGTGTTTGGGCTCTTGAATCCTAATGCGCGCATTGCGCTGTGCGGACAGATCTCGCAGTACAACAATACGGGCGGAGAGGTGGGCCCTCGCAACCTGTCGCAGCTTCTAGTGAAGACCGCCACCCTGCGCGGATTTCTGGTGATGCAGTACCTGGATCAAGCCCGCGAAGCTCTGATCGAAATTGGCAGCTGGGTACGCGAAGGAAAACTGAAATACCGCGAGACGTTTGTCGACGGACTGGAGAACGCGCCCGCCGCATTTCTGGGTCTTCTGAACGGCGACAATATCGGCAAGATGCTGGTACGCGTCGCCAAAGAACGATGATCGACTTACGTTTCTTGAACTCAATCCGCGCCTTGGTTCCCTTCCTGGTCCTAAGCGCCTGCACCCAACCGGAAACGCCCACCGCCACGCCGGTGGCCGCCATAGCGTCCACACCCGGGGTTGTGCCAGCGGTGGTGCCCGCGGTAGTAGTAGACCGGCGCCCGGTAATTGTCGCTTTTGGCGACAGCCTCTCCGCCGGCTACGGTGAGGACGTGGGAAAGAGTTTTCCCGATTACCTGCAGAAGCTGCTGGACCAGCAGGGTTACCACTATCGGGTAGTGAACCAGGGCATTAGTGGCGACACGACCATGGGCGGACGCTTGCGGACCGCCGCGGCCCTGGAACTGAAGCCAGCCATCGTGATTCTGGAATTAGGAGGCAACGACGGACTGCGCGGATTGCCTTTAAAACAAACCCGGGACAATATGGACCTGATGGCCGGCGAGTTCACCCGGGCGGGAGCCAAACTGCTGATTGCCGGAATCACCTTACCGCCCAATTATGGTCCAGACTACATTCGTGATTTCGAGCGCATGTACTCGACAATTGCCACCAAGTACCGCGCGCCCCTGATTCCGTTTCTCCTGCAAACGGCGATCGGTATGCCCGGCGCCATGCAGTCCGATGGCATCCATCCCACGGCCAAGGGCAACCAGCAGGTGGCCCAGTACGTGTTCCAATACCTGGAGCCCATACTGCGCCGGTAGTCAGTCGACATGCGGCAGGCACGCCGGCTCCCGCATGAGGTTGCCGTTCACACGGCGGGCTCGCAGGCTATGCGATTTCGCTCCACGTGGAGTTCCGAGCGTAGGAACTAACTGCACGACTCTCCGCTACACTTATGGACGTGCCCGATCTGCTACGAGAATGGCCCATCGAAGAGACTCGTCGAACCTTCGCCCAAGCCCAACCCTTCCGCCACGCCATCATCGACAACTTCCTCGCCCCGGACTTCTGCGCTGCCCTCCTCAAAGAATTCCCCGCCTTCAACGAAAAGCAGGCTCTCAATGAAATGGGGCTGGTCGGCGCTAAGGCGGTCGTCGAGAAACTGCCGCAGATTGGCCCCGCCTACCGCCAGTTCGACCACCTTATCCAATCCCCTGAATTTCTCGCCAAGATCCAAGCCATCACTGGCATCCCCAAGCTGCTCTATGACCCGCACTACTTCGGCGGCGGCACCCACGAAAACCGCCACGGGCAGGACCTCGACATTCACGTCGACTTTAACTATCACCCCAAAACGCAAAGTCACCGCCGCCTGAACCTGATCGTCTTTCTGAACCCCGTGTGGGACCCCCAATGGGGCGGCTGTCTCGAACTCCATCGCGACCCCTGGGGCGCGCCCGAAAATGACCAAGTCGTCTCCGTCGTACCCTTGCTGAATCGCTGCGTCATCTTCGAGACCACCGAGGCCTCCTGGCATGGCTTCCGCCGCATTCAAGTGCCGGACGAGAAGCTCTCGCGCCGTTCGCTCGCCATCTATTACTACACCGCTGAACGCCCCACCGAAGAGACCGCGCCCGCCCACAGCACCGTCTATGTACCCTGGCGCTTGCCCCAGCATCTGCGCGCCGGCCACACGCTCTCCGAAGCCGACGTGGCCGCGCTCGACGAGCAATTCTCCCGGCGCAATGAACTACTCAGGTTTTTGTACGAGCGGGAGAAGGAGTTCACCGAAGTCCGCGAGGGCTTGCTGACGTCGCGTTCTTACCGGCTGTCGCGCGCCTTGCTCGCACCGGCGATTTGGCTGAAAAAAAGGATTGGTAGCGCTAAGGAGAATCGAACTCCTATTTAGGCCTTGAGAGGGCCCTGTCCTAACCGTTAGACGATAGCGCCACAGGAGGGAAACGAACGCCTTTAGTATACCCTGCGATACAATCTGGGAGCAATCACTAACGATAAGCTTCCCGCCGATGGACCACGCCGGTGATCTCGATCGTCGTATCGTCTGGAGCTTCAAAAAAGAGCCGGTCGTCACCACATCTAAGCCGAAAGCCCGCTAGCGGCGGTTTCAGGAACTTGACGTCGCCGGTGCGTGTGGCCAAATAGCGAGCTAGACAGTGGTGAATTTCCAGAGCCGTGGAACGATCAATCGCGCGCAGGTCAGAACTCCGGTGACCAAGTCACCGTCAATCGGCCCGGGTCGCGTTCTTCACTCACGACCGCAGTCCAAACTCCTCCAAAATCAGCTCATGCGGGACGCCCTCACCGCGACGGATAGATGCACGGGAAGCGCTCAATTTCGCCGACATTTCAGCGGTAAGCTCTTCCTCATCAACCGGAGCCAAAGCCAGCGAACGAGAAAGCGGCTCCACCATTACTTCCAACAGAAAATACACCACGCCCAATTTTTCCGGGGGCAGCAAATCAAGAAGTGTGTGCGCCTGTTGCCGTTGAAGCGCGAGATCGACCGTCATGAAACTCCTCCTCTACCAGAGTATAGCGGCGGTATCCCTGCGATACAATCTGGGAGCAATGCGCAAATCCCTTCTCTTGGTGACCCTGACCGCCCTCGCCGCCACCCGGCCCGTTGACCTGCCCTTCGAGAAACGCGTCATCGACCTCGGCGGCAGCGAAACCGCCGCCATCACTGACCTCAACGGCGACGGCAAGCTCGACATCGTCTCGGGCGAATTCTGGTACGAAGGCCCCGCCTACAAACAGCATCGTTTCCGCGAAATCGAATACGCCAACAACTACGTCGACAACTTCTCCGATCTCGCCGCCGACTTCGACGGCGACGGCCATACCGACATCGTTTCCTGCGCCTGGTTCGGTAAGTCGCTCACCTTTTGGAAGAACCCCGGCAAAGTCGAGA
>JAYVUQ010000977.1:0-4017 GCA_043787785.1 Bryobacteraceae bacterium | reverse complement strand
GCGCGATGACGAGCCATCTCCTCGGGCAGCGCTTTCTGAGCAATGGCGCAGGCTTCGCCCAAACCCACAATACCCGGCACGTTCAAAGTACCGGAACGCATGCCGCGCTCGTGGCCGCCGCCGTCCATCTGGGCGGTGAGTTGCACGCGCGGATTCTTGCGGCGCACATACAACGCGCCCACGCCCTTCGGGCCATAAAACTTGTGCGCCGTGATCGACATCAAGTCGATGTTGTCGGCGATCACATTCACCGGGATCTTGCCCACGGCTTGCACGCCATCGGTGTGGAAAAGGACGCCCCTTTCCTTGCAGATTTTGCCAATTTCGGCTACCGGCTGAATGAAGCCGATTTCGTTATTGGCGTACATGATGCTCACCAGGATCGTCTTGTCCGTGATCGCTTCGCGCAGCATGTCGAGGTCCACCGCGCCCGAGCCCTGAACGGGCAGATACGTAATGCGAAAGCCCTCTTTCTCCAGGTGCTTGCAAGTGTCGAGTACCGCTTTGTGCTCGGTAGCGGCGGTGATGATATGGTTGCCCTTTTCGGCATACATCTGGGCGACGCCTTTGATGGCCAGGTTGTTCGATTCGGTGGCGCCGGAGGTAAAGATGATCTCTTTCGAGTTCGCGCCGATCAAATCGGCGATCTGCTTACGCGCCTTTTCCACGCCCTCGTCGGCGGCCCAGCCAAAAGCATGGTTGCGGCTGGCCGCATTGCCGAAAATCTCCGTAAAATAGGGCAGCATCGCTTGCACCACGCGCGGGTCAGTCGCGGTGGTGGCGTGATTGTCGAGGTAAATGGGGAACTTCATGAGCATGTCCTTCAGTAAAAAACTTTAGCGGGAAACTGCGGGGAGCAGGCTGCTTAGCTCCACCAGCGGATGATCATTGGGATCCGGAACTTCTTCATCCACCAGATCCGCTATTGAGATGCTGTCCAGCAGCCGCAAGATGCTTTCGTGTACCCGCCGCAACGGCTCTTTCACGATGCAGGTGCCGCTCTGGTCGCAGGCCCGTTCGGAGGTGAAGCAGGAGGTGAGAATGATAGGCCCATCAATGGCCCGCACCACTTCGAGCACCGTAATCCGCTCCGCCTGCCGGGCCAACCGGTAGCCGCCGTTGGTTCCCTGCTCCGAAGTTAGGAAGCCGCTCTTGCCCAACTTCTGCAGCACCTTCGCCAGCAACGGCAGTGGGATGTGATAGGCCTCGGCGATCTCTTTAGCGCTAGCGCTCTCCCGCGTCGGACGCGGCATGGCCAGATGCTTCAACGCGATGAGTCCATAGTCGGCTTTTTTGGTGAGTTTCAGCATTGCGGCCTATAACCACGATAGATTCAGTCGTCTTGGACTAAATTTATCCTATATCGATCTTAGCGGAAGAGAGGGCGAAGGTCAACTAAGGGTCGCTGAATTCTCGCGCCATCCGCAGTTCCATGCGCAGTGAAACCGACGAAGCCTCCTGAAAGAAGTCTCTGGCACTTCCCGTCGTTTTGCACTCCCGTCGTTTTGGCCAAAAACGCGATGGACGGAGGAATTCCCCAATACGTTGTCGGCAAGCGATTGATTCGCTGACATTTACAACAACTCCGGACTACCTCTGCGGTGGTCCAATTCCCGCGCCCGCCACCCCCTCGGCATCGTGTATCAGCCAGAGGATCATGCCCATATCATCACGCTCTCCGGTGATATGCTGGGGGCAAATGCTTCAAAGATTACTGATTCTGCTGGTGCTTAGCTCCGCCGCCTGGGCGCAAAACGGCGCGATTCAAGGGGTGATCAAGGACCCTTCGGAAGCCGTCATCGCGGGCGCCACGGTGACGGTCACTAACCTCGATACCGGGCTCCGCCGCCAGCTCACCACCAACGACCAAGGCTTCTACACCGCGCCCTCGCTGCCTGTCGGCCGCTACAAGGTCATCGCTGCCAAGCCTGGCTTCGCCACCGCCGAAGTACCGGAGATCAAGCTTGACGTCACCCAGACCGCCAGGGTGGATTTCGCCCTCAGAACCGGCGCCGTCACGGAGAGCGTGGAAGTGACGGCTGCGGCGGCGCTGCTCGATTCAGAAACGACCACGGTCGGCCAGGTGATCGACAACAAGCGCATCGTCGAGTTACCTTTGAATGGCCGTAATTACCTCGACCTCGCGGCGCTTACGGCGGGCACCAATCCGGGGCGCGGAGGCCGCACGCAGGACGAAGGCGGCTTCTCGGCCTCCGGACAGCATATCTACCAAGTGCAGGTGTCGATTGATGGCGTAGACAACTCGTCGGTCGCCTCGGGAGGTCCGCTGGGGTTTGAGGCGCAAGCGGTGAAGCCCAGTGTGGATGCCGTGGGCGAGTTTCGCGTAGTGACGAATAATCTCTCAGCCGAGTATGGCACCCGGATGGGCGGGCAAGTCTTCGTCAATATCAAGAGCGGAACGAATCAAATCCATGGCACGGCCTTCGAGTTTCTCCGCAATAGTAACCTCGACGGCACCAATTTCTTCGCCAACCGCGCGGGGAATAAAAAGCCAGCTTACAAGCAAAATCAATTCGGTGGCACGTTGGGCGGGCCGGTACGGAAAGACAAGACCTTCTACTTCGGTAGCTACGAAGGCACGCGCACCCGCATTGGCCGTAGCTTTGTCAGCACGGTGCCGGTGGACGAGCTGCGTCGCGGAGACTTTAACCGTATCCGGCCAGTCTTCGACCCCGCCACCACAGTCGGCAACGCTGCAAACTTCACGCGGCAGCAGTTTCCCGGCAATGTGATTCCAGCTAGCCGTTGGGACCCGCTTTTCCCCAAGTTACTCGACCTATATCCGCGCCCGAACAATGGTTTGGGCATTGCGAATAACTATTTTTTTGCTCCCAGTGAAAAAAACGACGTCGATAGCTACGACTTTAAGGGCGACCATAACCTGTCCGACCGTCAACGCATCTCGGCTCGCTACAGCAAGCGCACCCGCGATCGCTTCGAGCCCGGGCCGCTCCCCCTGCCCGCCGACGGTGGCTTGGCGACCACTACCGATGTCGACAGCCACAGTGTGGCCGCCACGCACTCCCTCACGCTCGGACCTACCTCCACCAACGAGGCCCGTTTCGGATTCACTCGCATCATCTCGCGTTTCGATATTCCCTACGATACAGCGCTTTTTGACCAGTTCGGCATTAAGGGCATTCCGAAGGTAGGCAACCCAGGTTCTAACAATCGCGGCCTTTCGCGCTTCTCGCCGGCCGGTTACACGGAATTGGGCTCCCGCAGCTTCTGGCCCAATTTTAACAACACGGACCTCTTCCAGTTCACCGACACCTGGTATAAGAACTGGGGTAACCATAACGTCCGCGTGGGCGGGGAGTTCCGGAGGCAGAACATTTCGCGGCTGGCGGCGCGCTTTGCTCGCGGCCAATTCGCCTTCAATCGTGAGTTTACGGCCAATCCGGCGAATCGCGCGGCGACGGGAGATGGCCTGGCCGAGTTTATGCTTGGCCTGGCGGCGGGCGGCACCATCGGCAACGAAAACGGTGAGGACTTATGGGCGAATACCATTGCGGGCTTTGTGCAGGACGACTGGAAGATATCGCCCCGCCTTACGCTCAACTTAGGCCTGCGGTACGACATCTTCTACGCTCCTACTTTCGTGCGGAACAACGTCTCGCGCTTTATTCCAGATTTCAGCAATACGGGCCCGAATGCCCGGCTCGAACAGGTGCGCATTAACCAGGGAAATTGCGGCTGCAAGAACGATAAGAATAACTTCGCCCCGCGCCTCGGCCTCGCCTGGAAGGCCTCGAACAAGACCGTAGTTCGGATGGGTGGTGGCATCATCTATGCTCAGCCGGATAGCCAGCAGATGGGCGCCCGCGCTTTCAATCAGGCACCGGACTTTGTGGAAGTCGGTTTCGGCACGCTGGACCGCATTGTGCCGCGCCTCACTTTGAGCGGCGGTTTTCCCGTGGTTCAATTGCCGGCCACTGCCGTCCCTGGCCCGGCCCTGGTGGGCGCCGATATCCCGCAGCAGTTCCTGCCGACGCA
>JAYVUQ010000976.1:0-5014 GCA_043787785.1 Bryobacteraceae bacterium | reverse complement strand
ACGCTGGAGTCCTTGATCCCGAAGGTGCTGCAGGAGCGCTTTCAAGCCGACAAGATCTCGGTGGTCGGGCGCCCGGACATTGTCGATCTGAAGTTTTTGGACGGCGTGGACGTGGAATTCAAGGCGCGTTTTGAGGTGATGCCGGAAGTGGAGTTGGGCGAGTATCGCAATCTCGAAGTGATCTACAACGAGCCGGTGATCGAGGACGAAGAGCTGGACAAGCGCATTGCCGAGATCCGCGAGGAGAAGGCGCAGTTCGTCAACGAAGAGCCGCGGCCCGCGCAACTGGGCGACTTTGCGGTGGTGGACCTCGAGAGCACTTCCGGGGTGGACGGCGAACCGGTAAGCACCAAAGATCTGCAACTGGAGATCGGTGCTGAGAGCACCATGCCTGAGTTCACCGCCGGGATTACGGGCCTGGAACCCGGAGCCGCGACGGATGTGACGGTAGATTATCCGGCGGACTACGCCCACGAGAAGTTGGCCGGCAAAATGGTCACTTTTCACATCACGCTGAATCAGTTGCGGCGGAAGGAATTGCCGGAGCTGAACGACGATTTTGCGAAGGACTTGGGCGATTTCCAAACCTTTGACGAACTGAAGAGCGCCGTGCGGACGCAGTTGTTGCGGAGCAAGGAGACCAGTGCGCAGGAGGGCTCGAAGCGCTTGCTGCTCGACCAGTTAGTCGATGCCCATCCCTTCCCGGTGCCCAATGCGTGGGTTGACCGCCAGATTGAGATCGACGTGGAGAACTATCTGCGGATGGTGCAGGAGAACGGCGGCGACCCCCGCCAGATGAACCTGGATTGGGAGAAGATCCGCGAGGCGCGCAAAGAAACGGCCGCCCGGCAGGTGAAGGCCAGCGTGCTGATGGACCGGATTGCCCGAGCCGAATCAATCGACGCGACACAGGAAGATCTCGACCGTGAGATTCAGCGCGTGGCGCGCGAGCGGCGGGAGCCGCCGATTGCCGTGCGGCAGCGCTGGGAAAAAGATGGCGCGATGCAGAACGTTGCCAGCCAGATTCGCGATTGGAAGACCCGCAATTTCCTCTTTGACAGCGCGCGAAAGGTGCCGGGCGAGATGCCGGCGGGTCCGGCGGAACTGGAAGCGTCCGCCAGCGAGGTTGAGGCATAACCCGGCTCGCTCCATTCTTGTTTTTGTTGGCGGCGCTGCTGCAAGGCGCGCCGTCTTTGCCATCCGTATGCCGCTCGGAGACGGCAGTGGTTTCGCTCTCAGGTGCAGTGCGGCAGCGGCCGATGGTGGCCGAGGCCCGCCGCCGCCGGGTGTTTGGTGGAGAGCCGGTTCCGGTCACCCTGGCCGTCGATGTTTTTGTTCCTACCTTTCCTGGATTTTCTGAGCCTCATTTCGAGCGTCCTCCTCCTATCGTTTAGTTGCGCTGGCTGCTGCCCGTGGCTTACGAGACAAACTAAGAGGACATTTCCATGCAGGATACTTTTTCGCGCGCCGTGGAAGCGGCGCGGTTGACGTTGGGGTTTACCCTTTTTCCGGCGCAGATCCGGTGCGCGCAGGCATTGCTCGAAGGCCGCATTGTAGAAATGCAGACCGGCGAGGGCAAGACGCTGGCCGCCATGCCGGCAGCAGCGGTGCTGGCTGCCTCGGGGCAGGGCGTGCATGTGTTGACGGCCAATGATTACTTGGCGCAACGCGATGCGGAGTGGATGGGTCCGGCATACCGGCACTTGGGCTTGCGCGCGGCTTGGGTGCGGCAGGAGAGCACGGAGCGTGAACGGCGCGAAGCTTACGCTGCCGATGTCACTTACATCGCCGCCACCGAGGCGGGCTTCGACCATCTGCGCGATTGCCGCACGTTCACCCGCGCCGAACGGGTGCAGCGCAGCTTGCACGCCGCCTTGATCGACGAAGCGGACTCGATCCTGATCGACGAAGCGCGCATTCCGCTCGTCCTCGCCGGGGAGACCGAGGGTGCCGTGGAGCGGGCGACGAAAGCCGCCTCCGCGGTACGCCATTTGCAGCCCCATGCGCATTTCACCTTGAATACCGTGCAGCCCGACGTGCACTTGACGGACGCCGGTTTGGGCGAGATTGAACGGCTGTTAGGCAATGTGTATGAGAACATGCCCTTGCTGACGGCGGTCTATCACGCGATCCACGCGCGCTATCTGCTGACGCGGGATACCGACTATCTGGTACACGAAGGCCGCGTGATTCCCATTGATGAATTCAAGGGCCGCATGGCGCAGGAGCGCCGTTGGCCGGCCGGAATTCATGCGGCGCTGGAAGAGAAGGAATGCCTGGCCATCCGCGATCCTGGCCGGGTGTTGTCGTCGATTACGTTGCAGAACTTCGTCTTGCAGTATGAGCATCTGTGCGGAATGACGGGGACGGCGGCGACCCAGGCGCTTGAGTTCACGCGCATGTACGGCATGGAGCCCGAGATTCTGCCAACGCACCGCCCGATGATCCGTCAGGACTTTCCGGATCGGCTCTATCAGACGCGGGCCGAGAAGCTGGCGGCCATTATTGAGGAAGTGCGCACTATGCATGCAACGGGGCGGCCCGTGCTGGTGGGGACGGATTCGGTTGAGGCTTCAGAGCAGTTGAGCGCTTGCTTGGCGGACGTGCCGCATCAGGTGCTCAACGCACGGCACGAGGCGTCAGAAGCGGCGCTGATTGCCCAAGCCGGACAGCAAAGTGCCATCACCGTGTCGACAAACATGGCGGGCCGCGGCGTGGATATCATCTTGGGCGAAGGCGTGGCCGCCGCCGGAGGATTGCATGTCATTGGCACTTGCCGCCATGCTTCGCGGCGCATCGACCACCAACTGCGCGGCCGCGCCGGTCGGCAGGGCGACCCCGGAAGTTCGCGATTCTTTGTTTCGCTGGAAGATGACTTAGTGCGGCGCTTTCGCGATGATGATGAGCAGATCCGCACGGTGGACGACGTAAGCATGTTACAGCGGCGGGCCGAAGGGCAACACTTGGATGCGCGGATATTCCTGGATAAATATGAGCGGGTGCTCGAAGGCCAGCGCCATGCGGTGTTGGCGCAAAGGGAAGCCCTGATCGGCGAGCCGGAGCACTTGCGCCGGCTGGCAGCGGTGGATGAAGCCTGGGCTTGTTTTTTGGAAGAAGTAGCCGAACTGAAGACGGGCTTTGCCTGGTTGCATCTCGGTGGGCGCGATCCTTTGAGTGAGTACTTACGGACGATTGACCACTTATTCACCTCCTTGTGGGATCAGGTAGAGTTAGAGGCTGTGCAGGAGCTGCCGGCTAAGCGGGGAGCGACTTGGACTTACTTGACCACCGATCAGCCATTCGGCACCGGCATGGAGCGGATTATGAAAGGGCTGGCGCGGAAAGCAAAGTCACGTCAGTTGTGGGGGTAATATGTGGCTGTTACTATTGGCGTTGGCCGTGGAGCCAGCTACCTATTTAAGCCCGCGGGCGATAGCGCCGGTGAATATTGACGGCGTGATCGACGAGCAGTGGAAATCCGCACCGTGGACCCATGACTTTGTTGACATTGAAGGCACGGCCAAGCCACGTTTGCGCACCCGGGCCAGGATGATGTGGGATGCGCAGTATTTCTATATTGCCGCCGAGCTAGCGGAACCTCATGCCTGGGGGACGTTGACGCAGCATGACGCGGTGATCTTTCAAGATAACGACTTCGAGGTATTTGTCGATCCGAACGGCGATAGCCACGAGTATTTCGAATTCGAGATCAATGCCCTGAATACGAGCTGGGACTTGTTTCTGCCGAAGCCTTATAAGGATGGCGGAATTGCGGACAACGGCTGGGAGATACCTGGCTTGCGCACGGCCGTGTCGGTGCGAGGGACGTTGAACGATCCGCGCGACGTGGACGAGGGGTGGAGTGTAGAAATTGCGATCCCCTGGGCGGCTTTCGGTAAGCGGGCGAGGATGGCGTTGCCGCCGCGGGGGGGCGATCGGTGGCGGGTGAATTTTTCGCGCGTCGAGTGGATACACGAGTTAGTGGCGGGTAAGTATCGGCGGGTGAAGGGGAAGAAGGAAGACAACTGGGTGTGGTCGCCGCAGGGGAAGGTGAACATGCACTTACCCGAGCATTGGGGCTACGTGCAGTTTGGTGGAGGCCCTTTTCGACCGGACGGCACGCGAGCGGTTCGGGAACGCTTACAGGCCTACTATCAGGCGCAATATGACTTTCACAAGTCGAGGCAGCGCTGGGCGACGACGGCGGAGTTAGCAACAGCTTTGTCAGTTACATGGAGTGCCACGGGTTGGATGGCGTGTGACGCAGGTTGGTGCATTCGGCAGGATGCCTTGTTGACGACTAACGGTAACCCGCCGCGCACGAAGTAAGCGGGCGATGCTGATGGGGCAGGGCCTAGCGGGGCAGGATGCTGTAGAGGAGCATTAAGGCCATGGCTCCCAGGACAGAGAGTAGTCTCTGGGGCGCTCGGTGCAGGCCAAATTTCTCGCCGCCGAAGGCGCCGAGCCAGCCGCCGGTAGCCCCGAGAATCGCCGAGGTCCACGGGCCGGTGGCGGGGTGGCCCGGCAGCAGGGCGCGCACCGCAAGGGCGGCGATGAGGCCAAAGATGGCGGAGCCCATCATCCCACTTCCACCTCATGCAGGGTGATCAACCCGTTCCCCAACAGGGTGTGCAGTTCGGGAAGTATGGCGCGGATGCGTTCGGCTTCATCGATCGCCACCACCAACATGGGACGGTCGTCGGAGACGCCGAACAGACGCTTATGATGCACTTTGCCGTGTTGGCCATAGCCCATGACGCCGCGCAGAACGGTGGCCCCGGCGATGTGGGCGTGCAACAAGCGGCGAACCACCGTCTCATGGAGCGGAATGTCGATATCCTTCGCGTCGCGGTCATTCTCCTTCAAGTAAATGGTGAGCTGAAGTTTCTTCATGCGGAGGTGTCCTTTTCTCGGGCTGTGAGTGCATACATACTGGGTAGCGCCAACAAAGTTAGCAACAGTGTGGAGAGCAAGCCCCCCACCACCACGGTGGCCAATGGGCGTTGCACATCGG
>JAYVUQ010000975.1:0-8084 GCA_043787785.1 Bryobacteraceae bacterium | reverse complement strand
ATCCGCATCGGGAACTCCCGCGGCGTCCGGATTCCAAAATCGGTCATTGACCAATGCGGCTTTGGCGACCGTATCGAGCTGAAGGTCGAAGACGGTCGCGTTATCCTCGCTAAGGACCGCAAGCCCCGCGAAGGTTGGAGCGAGGCTCTGGTGGCGGCCAGGGCCACCCTGGCCCATGATGCGCTCCTGCTCGACGGTATTCCAGAGAACGAATTCGACCGCGACCAGTGGATTTGGTGAAGCGGCCACGCCGCGATCAAGTCTGGTTGGTATGTCTCGATCCGGTGGTTGGAGCGGAGATCCAAAAGATTCGTCCCTGCGTCGTGATCTCGCCCGACGAACTCAATGACGAGCTGCTTACGGCCATCGTTGCGCCAATGACGTCAACCCTGCGGCCTTTCCCCTTCCGCGTCAACCTTACCTTTCAAGGCAAAGCCGGACAGATTGCGCTAGACCAGTCACGCGCTGTTTCGCTCACTCGCCTAGTTCGCAAACTCGGCGTCATCTCCCCCAAAGCTGCCCTCGAAACCTCCGCCACCCTTTCCGAAATGTTCCGCCGCTAACGCCAACTAACCGGTAGGACGGGCCCCCTGGCCCGTCTCCGGCTGCGGACAAAAGACACGATATGGCCGCCGGCCCACCGCGCAAGCGGTGCCACATTCTCGTAATTCTCACACTGGCGCGGGTCTCCAGACCCGCGATGGGATTTCATTCACAATCCCGCGAGAGGAGGGAATAAATCGGACGGCGCGGCCACCGAAAACTAGCCAGCCCCCTAAGACTCCGCCACCAGCGAAGCAAACGCCCACGTCACCGCCGCGTTCCGCACATCGCCATGGTTGCCGATCAAAGGCTTGCCGTCATTCTTCACACTGCCATTCAAATTGATTACCCGGCCCGCGCTAAGATCGTAAGCCTGCCCAGGTAACTTTAGATCCAGATTCACCGTATCCGGCGCACCCAAAATCCCGTTCCGCCCAATCCCGCCAAACGGACTCTTCGCATCGCCGAACGCCCGCGCGTTGTTCAAGCTTGCCGCCGCCATCGCCGTATAGGCGAACCCCACCACCGTGTCGAACTCCGAATGCGTCGCCAGCACCGGCAACCGCACGGCTTTCTTCTCCATCACATCGCAGAAGAATCCGCGTGGATGGTCCACCCCATCCGTCGGCCCTTTCGGTGACAGGCCAAAGTGCGAATACGCCGCCTCCAGCAACATCATCGTATCTACGTTGACAACCGGCGCATTCAGCAGGTTCAGCGCGCACCCGGTCACGGCCCGGCCTCCCAGGCTATGCCCCACCAAGTGGATCCTCACCGTCGGCGACGCCGCGCGCAGCTTGCGTACCGCCGCACTCATGCCGTTTTCGCCAATCGTCTTGCAGCGATGGAACATAAACAGAAACGTGGTCAGGTTCAGGAATTTGGGCACAAACCCAAACACCTTGCCAAAAAACGATTGCGCCTGGCCCGACATTCCTGCACCGCCAGCGCCTAAAGTCGGAATGCCCACCGACGCCCCGCCGGAACCAGCCTGGCTCACCACCACCGCGTCTCCCGCCACCAGCGACTTGCGTACCGTCTCCGGATCGGCCGCCGCAAAGGCCGACTGGAATTCGTTCGCCGCTTCCACCGGCAGGTCCTTCGTTAGGCTCAGCAAGTGCTTCACCAGCGCGAGTTGCGCCGTCTCGTCCTTCTCGGCCTTGGCCAGTAAGGCCACCATCTCGTCAATGCGCTTCCTCTGCGTCGCGTTCAGCGAGGGCTTCAACGACTCTAGCCGCTTCGCGTGTTCCGGCGTCGCGCCAATAGACTGCGCCGCGCCCTGCTGGCTATCATCCGGCTCCGGAAAGATCATCGACGGCCACAACACGCCGCCCACCGCGAACTTCCTCGTCTTCAGCTTCGCGTCCAGCGACGCATGCTTGGCATTGGCCGCAAACGTCTCCAGGAACGCGCCATAAAGCGCCCGCGCGTCATTGGCATCATTGCGGAAGCCGTGGCAAATCAGGATCACATCCGTCGTGCCTTGGTCCTTCGCATGTTTCGCCAAATCTTCGATCCCCGTGCCTTCCGGCTTACCGCTCCCATCGAACTCGAGCGTTTGAAAAGGGAATCCTTTGAGTGTTTCCATCACATCTTCCTCCGTGTTTCCGACTCACTAAACCGCTTGTAGAACTTTGATCAAGTCCAGCATTCCGGCCCCCTGAAACGAGCGGTCTCGTTTCAGATCCGTCGCACTATCCAGAAATAACTGCTTCACTTTCTCCGGCTCACCAATAAACTCGCGCCGCACCGAAAGAAATGCCGCGATGGCGCCAGATACATGCGGCGCCGCCATACTGGTACCACTTTGTTCTAGATACAGAATCTCCTGGCCCGGCTGGCCATCTTGCGCTCGTTTGAGGAACGTGCCCGCCGCGCAAGACACAATTCGCTCGCCCGGTGCCACCAGGTCTGGCTTCAATCTCCCATCGCCTGTAGGTCCTCGCGAACTGAAGAAAGAAACGCCATAAGTGTGCGGCATGTCCCGGTGCGTCGAACCCACTGTAATGGCCAGTTCCGCATTCCCTGGGTCGCTAATGCTCAGTCCCCGGTAGCCCAACTCATTGGTTCCCGCGTTATTCAGGCTCAGCGCTGTAAATCCACTATTGCCCGCCGCCACCACCACCACCACGCCGGACTTCACCAACCGGTCCACCTCCACACACAGCGGGCTCTTACCGCACGCAAACCACCTCGGATTGAAGTCATACCCCACACTCAGATTAGCCCCGTGAATCCGCAATCGCCGCCCATATTGATTCGTCACCTGGATATGTTGGATCGCCCGCATTACCGCGCTCGTCTTACCCGCGCCGTCCGGCCCCAGCACCTTCAGGCTCACCAGTTTCGCCTTGGGGGCCATGCCGCCAATCGACGACGGCAGCTCCTGCATGCTCACCTGCGCACTCTCCGTGCCTTCGATCAAAGACTCCACGGCCACCACCTTTCGCTTGCCCTCGGCCGGCGTGTAGCTTCCGGCGATAATTCCCGCCACGTGGCTTCCGTGTCCATACTCGTCCAGAAACGGATTTTCCGGGTCGTTCACGAAGTCTCTCGACAGCTTCGCCTCGTTCTCGCCGGCGGCTTGTGTCTCGAGAAAATGCGGGTGCGCCCGGTCCACTCCCGAATCGATTACCGCCCACACAATTCCTTCGCCGAGCGCATGAAATGCCCGTTGCGCGGCGTCCGCTTTCACCGTCACCACTGACTTCGTAATGCAGGCCTGCACATCGGTGTCTTCCCAAACCCGGTAAATCGGGTTGTTCCATCGGCCCCCCGTCTTCTTGATCTGTTCCCGGTATAGCTTGGCTAAGTGCAGAATCTGCTCGCCCGTCAAAGTGGCGAAGACATAGTTCGGATGGTCGGTCGCCGGTGCTGGCCTCAAGTTGAGCGGCTTCAGAATCGCGACGGTATCTGCCTGCGCTTGCTCCATGCCACTCGGATACTGCTCGTTCAGCGAAATGATCACCGCGTAACGCCTGGCTGGCGCTCCCGTGATCTTACCCAGCAATGGCTCGGTGATCATCGCGCGCATTAGGTCACGGCGTAGCTCATCTGCCCGTTCCAGCACGCTTGGCTTCGCTGTGTCCTTAACTATGGGGGCTTGGCTCTGCTTCTTCGGCGGACGCTTCCGGGTCGACATTTCGTAACTTACTCCTCAGGATGAAGAGCCATAATACTAGTACCTCCAGAATTTGTCACCCCCAGCCAGTCATAAGTAACATCTCCATCCTAATCAGCCACTTAAGAAAACTAACTTCAAGTCGTCTGCTAAACTGGTTTCGAGAACTCCCTAGGGAACTGCTCCTTTCCAGCTGCAAACTCCAGCTGCGAACTCCAGCCGCGAAAGAAGGTGAGCGGGTAACACCGGCTGCGCAATCTGACTTCCTAAATGCGAATCTAACTCGAATAGAATCAAATACTCCCGGGTTAGTTTCGTCACCTGCCAATTCGTGCGATAAGATACCTCCCATATGCAAACAAGACGTGAATTTCTGGCCACTGCCGCTGCCACTGCCGCTACCTCCGCGCTAGGCGCCCAAACCAAGCGCCCCCCCAACATCGTCCTCATCATCACCGACGACCAAGGCACCCCCGACCTCGGTTCCCACGGCAATTCCCAACTCCGTACCCCGCACCTTGATCGCCTCGCCAAGCAATCCGTCGAGTTCACCAACTTCTGCGTCGCCCCCCTCTGTGCTCCCACCCGGGCCAGCCTCATCACCGGTCGCTACTACTACCGCACCGGCGTCACCGACACCTACAAGGGCCAAGCTATCATGGACCCGCGCAACCGCACCATCGCCGAAATGCTGCGCGACAACGGCTACGCCACCGGCATCTTCGGCAAATGGCACCTGGGCGACTGCTACCCCACCCGCCCCATCGATAAAGGCTTCGCCGAAGCGCTCGTCCACCTCGGCGGCGGTCTCCGCCAGCCCTCCGCTCCCGAAGGTGGCGGCGACTACTGGGACCCTATGCTCCTCCGCAATGGCCAATGGCAGCGCGCCAACGGCTACTGCACTGACATCTTCACCAACGAGACCATCGCCTTCATCGAGCGCCACCAAACCCGGCCCTTCTTCGCCTACCTGGCCACCAACGCCCCCCACGATCCGTACCTGGTCGACAAAAAGTATTCGCAGCCCTACCTCGACCAAGGCCTGCCCGAAAAAGTCGCCAACATCTACGGCATGATCACCAACATCGACGACAATGTCGGCCGCATTTTAAAACGCCTCGACGACCTCAAGCTCGCAGAGCATACGATCTTCATCTTCATGACCGACAACGGCGCCACCAACGCCAACTTCACCATGGGTCTGCGCAACTTGAAGAGCAGCGTTTACGAAGGCGGCATCCGTACCCCCTTCTTCTGGCGTGGACCAGGGGCGGGGAAGCCCGGAAAGGTGGATCGCATGGCCGCCATGATCGACATCGTTCCCACCCTGCTCGACGTCTGCGGCATCGCGCCCAAGCTCCCCTTCGACGGAAAGAGCCTCGCCCCGCTTCTGGCCAAACCCGACGCGCCCTGGGCCGACCGCAAGATCTTCATCCAAATCCACCGCGGCGATACGCCCGTGCTCTACCGCAATTTCTGCGTCCGCACCGAGCGCTGGAAGTTGCTGCACAACGTCCCCATCGGGCAAGCTCTGCCCGCCGCGATCAAGCTAGAACTCTACGACCTCAAAAATGACCCCGGCGAAAACAAAAACCTCATTCTCTCCGAGCCCGCCATTGCCTCCCAATTGAAGGCTTCCTACGAAGCCTGGTTCGCCGACGTCACCACCACCCGTGGCTTCGCCCCCGTCCGCTTTATCGCCGGGACCCAATTCGAAAACCCCCTGCAACTCAACCGCCAGGATTGGCGCGGCCCCTTGGCGGAGTGGCAACAGCCCAACGCCATCGGCTACTGGGAAATCGCCATTGCCGGCCAAGGCCTCTACGACGTCGAACTCCGCTTTCCCCCCTTTCTCTCCGACGCCGAAGCCGAGGTGAGGCTCGGCACCGCTTCGCAGAAAGTCAAAATTCCCGCCGGAGCCAAGTCCTGCAAAGCCGTCGGTCTCAAACCCACTCCAGGGTCCGCCAAAGTCGAAACCATCCTCACCGGCGACGGCGTCGTCCGCGGAGCCCATTACGCCGACATCCTCTGGAGGCCGTGATCTCCCAAGCAACCCAATGTGGTCGCCGCCCGTCATAATAAAGCAGTGACTTGGCTTGCCTTATTTCTCACCCTCCTAGCCCAAAAGGGCGACCCAGGCCCGGCCATCAATCAGGTGCGCTCGCTCAAAGTGCAGGGTAATAAGACCTTCTCCGCTGTCGGCATCATTGAATTCAGCGGCATCCGGGTCGGGCAACGGGCCGACGCCGCCACCTTTGAAGCGGCCCGGGTGAAGCTCGCTAATTCCGGTGTCTTCGAGCGCGTCGGCTACAAATATGCCCCAGCCCCAGGTGGCGGACTCGACGCTGTTTTTGAGGTGATCGAGATTCCGCAAGTCTTCCCGTATCGGTTTGAAGAACTACCCGCCTCCCACGAGGAGATGGTCGCTTACTTAAAGAAAAGCGACCCGCTCTTCGCCGAGCGCATCCCGGCCACCAAGGAGTTTCTCACCCGCTATGCCCGCGCACTCGAGACTTTTTTAAAGGCCAAGGGGCTAAAAGAAGGCGTCATCAGCAAACTGGTCCCGGACACCGGCGACCAACTTGTCGTCATCTTCCGACCTGACCGCCCACTGCCCACCATCGCCCAAGTGAGCTTCCAAGGCAACGAAGCCGTGCCCACCGCCGCCCTGCAGATCGCCATGAACCAGATCGCCATGGGTGCGATTTACAAGGAAGAATTGGTCCGCCAATACCTTGAGACAACTATCCGCCCCATCTACGAACAGCGCGGCCGCTTGGAAGTCGCTTTCCCCAAAGTGGCCGCCAAGCCCGCCATCGAAAACATCGGGATGAACGTGCTGATCGAAGTCGTCGAAGGGCCCAGCTTCGATATCGGGGAGATCCGGCTCCGCGGAGTGTCCGGTGACCCCAAGCCGCTCTACCAGACCCTGATCCTGCAGCCCGGCGATCTCGCCAACATGACCGAAGTCGCCACCGCCATCAAGCGCGCCCGCGCCTTCCTCGTCCGCGAAGGCCACTTGAAGGCCGAAGTGAAGTACGAGCGCAAACTGCGCCGCGAGAAAAATAAGCCGCTCGCCGACCTCAACATCAACGTGACGCCCGGGCCAGTCTATACTTTCGGCAAACTCAAGATCGATGGCCTCGACATTTTGAACGAACCGCAAGTGCGCAAAATGTGGGGCCTCGAAAACGGCAAGCCCTACAACGGCGAATACGCTGAACTGTTCCTCAGCCGAATCCGCGACGAGGGCTTGTTTGAGAACTTAGGCTCCACCAAGGCGATTCCCACGCCCAACGAGCAAACCCGCGTCGTCGACGTCACCCTCGTCTTCGGCGCCGCCGTCAAAGCGCCGCCCAAGAAGCGCCCCTTCTAGGCACCGACCTTCACGCCTTTCCAAAACGCGACCCGGCTTTCGATCTCTTTGGCCGCAGTCTTCGGCTCCGCGTAATACCAAGCGGCCCCCGGGTTGCGCTTGCCGTTTACCACCACGTCGTAATACTGCGCCGTGCCCTTCCAGCCGCAGACCGTCGTCGTCGCGCTCGGCTCAAAGTACTCTTTGTGGAGCGAGTCTGCAGGGAAATATTGGTTTCCCTCCACCACCACGCACCCGTCGCTCTCGGCAATCACCGTGTCGTCCCAAATTGCTTTCATCATGGAAGTTCGATGCCACCGATGGGCGAATTGATGCGTACAGTCTGCTGTGAGTAAACCAAATCCTGCGGAGAGCGTCTAAGCGCCATGAGTCTTTTGCCCGACCTTCGGTATGCCTTACGCGCAATCCGGCGAAGTCCGCTCTTTGCAACGGTCGCCATCCTTTCCTTGGCGTTGGGCATAGGGGCCAATACCGCCATCTTCACCCTGATGGACCAGCTCATGCTCCGTCCACTGCCCGTGAAGAAGCCCGAACAGTTAGTCATGCTCTACCAGCGCGGCGCGCACAATGGCAGCAACATGGGCGACCGGATGCACTCCTATCCCATCTACCAGGACTTTCAGCAAAAGGCCACCATGCTCTCTGAGGTTTTCTGCCGCCGCCAAATCGAGACTTCGCTTAGCGTCAATAACCAAACCGAACGCGTGGAAGCCGAACTCGTTTCCGGCAACTACTTTACGGCACTCGGCGTGAAGCCGGCTTTGGGTCGCGTGCTGAACTCGAAGGAAGACGACCGCCAGTATCAAGGCCATCCCGTCGTCGTACTCAGCTACGACTACTGGGTGAATCGCTTCTCCAAAGATGCGGGAGTTATCGGCCAGAAGATTCTGGTGAACAACTATCCGATGACCGTGGTGGGTGTCTCGGCCGAAGGTTTCGCTGGACTGGACCCGTCGCGATCTACTCAACTGCGGGTACCGGTGCAGATGATGCCCTTGAATTACGGCCGGAATTCTGCTTTTGCGGCTCGAGCAGTGAAGCCTC
>JAYVUQ010000974.1:0-7263 GCA_043787785.1 Bryobacteraceae bacterium | reverse complement strand
TAACCGGACACCCTTCGCCGGCAATGTCATCCCCGGCAATCGAATAGATCCCATCGCCCGCAACGTTTTGAAATTCTTTCCCGCTCCCAACGTCGCCGGAGTCACTACCCTCGGCGCGGTGAATTACTCCCGCTCCGACGGCAACCGCGTCGACAAGACCTCTTACAGCTTCCGTGGCGATCATAACTTCAACGAAAAGAATCGTCTCTTCGCCCGTTACTCTTACGACGACACGCCCTTACAGCGTGCACCCGCTTATGGAGCCCGATTCCGTAATATCGCCCCTACGGCCGGGCCCCAGGTCTTCATCCGCTGGAACACGGTCGTTGAAGATAACCATATCTTCACTCCTTCCCTTATCGCTACCCTGCGCTACTCTGCCACCCGCCTGATTAATAACCGCCGGCCTTACTCCGATAACTTCGACATCACCTCGCTCGGCTTACCCGCTTATATGCGTCAAGGTATGGTGGATCCGCTCTCTTTTCCAGCCATCAATATTACCGGTTACAGTATTACGGGCTCGATCCCGAACACCATTGTGGGCGGGATCATCGGTGCCACCGATCTCATCTCCTTCGGAAACTCCACGCAATCCATCCAGGGCACCGTCACCAAGATCCTGTCCAAGCACACCCTCAAGTTCGGTGGCGAATACCGGGTAATCGCTTTCAATAACCTACAAACCAGCGACACCGCCACTAACTTCGGGTTCGCCCCCAGTTGGACCCAGGGGCCCAACGCCAACACCTCCAGCGCCGTCGCCGGCCTCGGCCTCGCCACCTTCCTGCTGGGGATTCCTTCCGGCGCCGTTAACCCCGCACCCGCGCTCGCCCTCACCAATAAGTACTCTGGGTTCTTTTTGGCCGATACCTGGCGCGTCACTTCCCGGCTTACCGTCAACTGGGGCCTTCGCTTCGAATACGAAAACCCCCTCACTGACCGTTTCAATCAGCTGACAAACTTCGATTTCCAAGCCGCCTCGCCGCTCAAAGCAACTGGATACAACCTCAAGGGCGGGCTCACCTTTGTCAACAATGGTGGCCTGCCCCGGGGCAATACCAACCCCGACCGCAACAACTGGGCTCCGCGTCTCGGCCTTGCCTATCGTGTAAGTTCAAAAACCATCCTCCGCGCCGGCGCCGGGCTCTTCTATTCCACCCGCCTCGGCATCGGCGGCGGCGCGGTGCCCTTCGGCACGAGCGGCTTCCAAACCTCCACTTCGGTCCTCACCAGCCTCGACGGAGTGAACCCCACCGTGAGTTGGAGTAACCCTTATCCAAATGGCTTCAACCGGCCCTCTGGTTCTACCCAGGGCCTCTCCACCCTGCTCGGCCAAGCCATCGGCTTCACCGATCGGGGCAACGCCACGCCCTCTTCCGCCCAATGGAACATCAATCTTCAGCGCGAACTGCCTGGTAAGTTAGTACTCGAAGTTGGTTACGCGGGCAGCCGCGGATATCATCTTGCCGAAGGCCGCAATTGGAATCAACTGGCACCCGAGTTTCTGAAGCTTGGCAACGACCTGCGGCAGCTAGTGCCCAATCCCTTCGTGGGACAGATTACCGTTGGCAACCTCGCCCAACCCACCGTCGCCCGCGCACAGTTACTGCGTCCTTATCCGCAATTCGACGCCATCACCGGGCAGAACACGGGCTGGGCCGCGTCCAACTACCACGCCCTCCTGACGAAGATCGAGAAGCGCTACGCCAGCGGCCTGAGTATCCTTTTCTCGCACACTTACTCCAAACAAATGGACTATGGCGCCGGACCCTTCGCCGGCGAAACCATCGGCGGCTCTAGCACCCAGGACAACACGAATTTACGCGCCGAGTGGAGTTCTTCCACCCTCGACCAAACCCACCGCTTTATCGCCAATGCCGTCTATGAACTGCCCTTTTTCAAAAAGGCTGGCGGCTTCACTGGGCGCGCCCTCGGCGGGTGGCAATTGGGCACCATCTGGTCTGCCTTCTGCGGCGGCCCGCTCGGCATTACCGCCGCCACTAATAACACGTTCTCCCAAGGCGGCGGGCAGCGCCCGAATTGGACTGGAGTCAGTGCCAAACTCGACCAACCCACCCCCGTCCGCTGGTTCGATACCACCCAATTCTCGAACCCTCCGGCCTACACCTTTGGCAACGCCTCCCGCACTTTCAACGGCCTTCGTTCCGACGGCACGGCGCAAGTGGATGCCACCCTAACCAAGAACACGCGGATACTCGAAAAACTCAACCTGCAGTTCCGCGCCGAGGTTTTCAACATTACCAACAGCGCCCGTTTTTCACCGCCCAATCAGAGCTTCGGCAACCCGCAATTTGGCGTTGTGAGCGCGCAGAATAACTTGCCCCGGATTGTCCAGTTTGGCTTGAAACTCATTTACTGAATACCAGGTGGTGGGCAAAAAACGGATTGATTGCCGATTTGCTCATTCGTTGATATCCTGGAGTTCTGGATATCCCGCCTTTTCAGCCCCTGTTTCGCAACGCACACCTAGCCACCATCGCAGCTAATTTCTGGCAGCGTCCGCGGCTGGAGATACCCGCTACGCCTACTTACTTTGACACTGAGCCCGGTGTGCAGGTGATGGCCATGACGCAGTCCCCCGCAACGGCCCCCACTGCGGTTCAAGGGGAGTTGATCATCCTGCACGGCCTTGAGGGCTCTCATGATTCGGGTTATATGCGCAGCCTGGCCCATGCGGCGTTGGGCCAGGGCTATCGCACTCACCGCCTGAATATGCGTAGTTGCGGCGGCACGGAGCGGCTTTCGCAGACGCTTTATCATGCCGGCCTGACGAGTGACTTGCGGGCGATGGTGGGGCAGTTGGAGGGGCCGGTGTACTTGGCGGGCTTTTCGCTGGGCGGCAACGTGGTGCTGAAGCTGCTGGGCGAACTGGGAGCGTCTTTGAAGGTGGCTGGCGCGGTCGCGGTGTCGACGCCGCTGGACCTCGAAGCCTGTTGCCGCCGCATGATGGAACCGCGTAACCGGGTGTATGAGCAACGCTTCGTCTCGCGCTTGAAGCTGCGCTACCGGGAGCGGCACCAGTTGCATCCGGAACACTATCGCCCGCATCAGGACCGGCTGAAGATACTCGACAAGGTCCGCACGGTGATGGACTTTGACCACGAAATTACTGCCCCCTACTTTGGCTTCGGCACGGCCGCGAACTACTACGCCACGCAGTCTTCGGGGCAGTTTCTCGCCGCGATCCGCGTACCTACGTTGGTGGTGCAGGCCAAGGACGATCCACTGATACCCTTTTCGGTTTATGAGCGGCACGATTGGCGGCAATACCCGAGTGTGGGGCTGCTGGCCCCAGAGCACGGTGGGCATGTAGGATTTCTGGCAAAAGAGAACCCGCGTTTCTGGGTGGACCAAGCCATTCTGGCTTTTCTTGAAGGTTTGCGGAACAAATAGCCCCTGTGAGTTGTTGGCCGGCCCGCAAGGCGGAGCGGCTGGACCCGGTGGTGGCCCTCCGCTACGAGTAAGCTGCTAAGAGTGCTTCTGTTTCCGATCACCATTTTCCTGAGCGCCTTTCTGCTGTTTTCGATTCAGCCGATCGTGGCGCGCCAACTGTTGCCTCTATACGGCGGCACGCCAGCTTTGTGGACGGCCTGCCTGCTGTTCTTTCAAGCCGTGCTAATTGTGGGCTACCAGTATGCGCACCGCTTGTCGCGGGTGCCGTTGGGCTCGCAACGGCTGGACCACACCCTAATTCTGCTGTTGCCTTTGGTGGCCCAAGTATGGGCGGGGAATGTGGAAGTTGGCGAAGGCGGCGATCCGACTTGGAGCGTGATGAAGCGCTTGTTACTGCTGTGCGGGCTGGAGGCGATTGCGTTGTCGGCAACGAGCCCGCTGCTGCAGCAATGGTATGTGGGGGCTTCGCCTTACCGGCTGTATGCGGTGTCGAATGCGGGCAGTTTGCTGGCCTTATTGGCTTATCCGGCCGTGATCGAACCATGGGTACCGTTGCGTTGGCAATTGATCGGGTGGCGGATTGGCTATTGGCTGTTTGCCGGGCTGTGTGCGACGGTAGCTTGGCGGTCGGCTGCGCAGCGGGAAGTGGCTGAGGACGTGCGGGTACCGGCGGGGCAGTTTTCATTGTGGATGCTCCTTTCCGGGTTAGGCGCGATGTTACTCGCGGCGACTACGAATCAACTGACGTTGGAAGTGGCGGTGAGCCCCTTTCTGTGGGTGCTGCCGCTTTCTATTTACTTGGTTTGCTTCATTCTGGTGTTTGAGAGCGACCGCTGGTATCGGCCGCATATCTTTGGCTCAGTGACGGCGGTGGCGGTGATGATGGCCTGCGTAGCGCAAGTGGCGGGAGTTTCTATACCGCTGTGGTCGCGCCTGGCAATTTACTGCTTAGCGCTGTTTACTGGCTGCATGATATGCTTCGGCGAGTTAGTGGCGCGGAAGCCAGAGCCCGGGGGCTTGACTAAGTTCTATTTGGCGATCGCGGTGGGCGGCGCGGCCGGAACGGCCTTTGTCGCCTTACTCGCGCCGCGGATATTTACGAATTACACGGAGTTTCCGTTGGCGCTGATGGGTTGCATGGCGGTGCGTTATTTGGGCTGGCGCAAGGAAGCCGGTGTGGCCCGCTATGCGATCCCAGGAATTGCGATGGTGGCGGCGCTGGTGCTGCTGGCGCGGCAAGATACCGATGGGGTGCTGGAGAGAAGGCGGAACTTCTTTGGGACACTTCGCGTGGCAGCGGGCAAGGACGAGGTGGGCCCGCGCAAGGAACTGCACAACGGGACGATTTTGCATGGCTTTCAATACACCGAGGCGGATAAGCGCCGGGTGCCGACGGCTTACTATGGCCCGAACGCGGCGGCGGGAGCGGTGTTGTCGCGGCTGGGAGTTTCGCCCGCGCGGGTGGGCGTGGTGGGCTTGGGAGTGGGGACTTTGGCGCGGTATGGCCGCGAGGGCGACCGGTACCGGTTCTACGAGATCAACCCGGATGTGGTGGACGTGGCGCGGACGCAGTTTTCGTTTTTGCGCGACTCGGCGGCCACGGTGGAAATCGTGTTGGGCGACGCGCGCCGGAGGTTGGAACGCGAACGCGAGCCGTTCGATGTACTGGTGATCGACGCGTTTTCGAGCGATGCGATTCCGACGCATTTGCTGACTTTGGAGTGCGCGCGGATTTATCAGGCAAAGCTGAAGCCGGGCGGAGCACTGTTGATTCACATTTCGAACAAGTCGGTGGACCTGGCCCCGGTGGTAAGGGGCTTCGGGCAGCGGTTGGGTTGGCCGGCGGCGCGATTGCACACGAAGGGGCAATATGGGTCTACGTGGATGTTGCTGACGGAGAACGCCGATTTGCTGGCGCTGCCGGCGATCCGCGAGATCACGACCGTTTACGGCAAGAAGGATTTGACGCCACTGGTGTGGACGGACGATTTCGCCAGTTTGTGGCGGGTGCTGCGGTTTTGAGCCAGGTGACGAAACAAACCGGGGAGTTATTGATTTCATTGGTTTTTCTCCCTCTTCTATGTACTTAGCCATACTTGGGGCGCGGTCCTGCTACCCCCCACTTCATGAGGGTAGCAGGCAGGAGAAACGGATCTAGGCTAAGTGTTTGGTTTTGTTGGGGGAAAGTGTCGTGATCGTATCGGTTGCACCGAGAGTTTGGACCACCCCGTTGATGCCTAAATTGCGGTCGGAAATGCGCGAAAGAGTGGCGATTTCCGCAGTTGGTTGTCTGTAACACATTGGATCATAAGTATGTTATTGAAATATGGGACCACCCCGTGGGTGGTCCCATATGCGGTACATATGCGGTAACGCATTGGATTATTATGCGCAGATATGCGCATACGGCGGCTGCTGCGGATGACCCCCGAGCCGAGTAGAATACGCATAAGCTACTGGAGACCTCCGATGCACCGACCCCTTATCTTTTTCGCTCTGGCTTGTGGGGCTATCGCGGCCGCGCAGGGCCAGACGACGTTCACCATCACGCCCATCATCCTTTGCAACGACCGGGGAACGGGGACGGCGCAGTTGAGTTGGCGGACTTCGGAGACGGCGGTGCATGTGCGGATCGGGTCAGTAAGTGGGCCGGCGATGACCGGCTTTGAGCCCGGCATTAGCGGAGTATCTACCGGTGATTGGGTGACCGATGGGCTGGCGTTTGTGCTGGTGAATGCGAGCGGCAATGAGGTGGCGCGGGTCATTGCCAGCGTCGCCTGCCGGACGGCTTCGCCGAATCTCGCCGAGCAGTTGGCGACGCAATCGTACTTTCCGCTGGAAGTCGGCAACCGGTGGGTGTATCGATATAGCGATCGCTTTCTGACGGCAAACTACCGTGTGCGCTGGGTGGACCGGACCGTACAGGAGGCCGGGGAGACGTGGTTTGTGGTGCGCGACCAGGTTGCGCCGGGCTCGCCGATTGTCGAGGTGCTTTGGCGCACGGATGCCGCGGGCCGCATCTACCGGCGGCGCAATGGGGCCAGCGTTCTCTTTTTAGACCCGAACGGCGACCCAACGGCGCTGGGGCGGGTGCAGGGAAACAACCTCACCGTGAACTCGTCGTTCGGACGCCTGCCGAATGCCCTAAGCTTCATCGTCCGTGAGCCGCTCAGCCTGGAAGTCGGCACTTTCGTGCGCGGGGTGGGTCTGCTGGCGACGAATGATAGTTTGGCGGGCGGCTCGTCGGGCGGGTTCTCACAGTCGCTCGACCTGGTGGAGGCGGTGATTGCGGGCAAGGTACGCTTTAGCTCCGCCGCCAATGGATTGGAGCTGTCGCCCGAGTTCCAGACGGCGGATGTAGTGGGCCGCAAGGTGCGCAACTGCGCGTTGCCTTGTTACTTTGCGGCTTGCGGATTAGCGGGCGGCCCACCCGACCCGGTGGGGGCGTATAAGCCCTGCATGTTTACTCGCTTGAAGGTGGAGAACCCGGTGGCGCGGAGCCTGTTGCTGGAGTTGGTGGGCTCGGCCAATCAGGCGGTTTTTTCGGTGATGCGAGCGCTAACAGCGAGTCCGAACGAGCAGTTGTGGTCAGAGACCGTGCCGCTTTATGAGGCGGGTGGGGTTCTGTTGCCTTTGGGGGATTATCAGATACGGGCAACGGTAAAGTCGGCGACCGGGGAGACGCTCAACACCAGCTTGGCGGCGGTGAAGTTGCAGTAGGTCTTGGGGGGCCTGAGCGTTGGCGCGGAGGTTGCCGAACATCCTTGGGAGGGTGAAAAAATCAATCGCGGGTTGAAGCCAGACCTGGAATGTCCTCGCGTAGAGGGAATTCCCCACCGCTGGCGC